>JAGXTJ010000018.1 GCA_018333655.1 Bacillota bacterium
CCATCTCCCCTCCCCCCTAGGGGGGAGGGGAGATGGGAGCCCATCAGCTACGTTGCTCAACAAAAAGTAAGATTATTATTTGAGTGAGCTATCACCGTTGGGTAAGATTTTTAAATGAGTGGACACGGAGTTCGCAATCACTCATCTATAGCCTTCCCTAAAGCCATGCAACATGTTCCTCGCAACAGGATCCGTCCCTAGCGTAGCTTTTTCATGATGGGCTAAATGAAGCCGGCATAGGGCGATGATATTCTCCGGCAAGCCATGCTGCATAGCCAATGGCTTGAAGTATGTCTTCTGTCTTGAGTTCTGGGTAGGCCTTCAGAATTGCCTCGTTAGTCATACCAGAAGCCAGCAACTTGAGAACAAAGGCCACAGTAATGCGTAGTCCCCTAATGACTGGCTGCCCCATGCAAATCTCAGGATCCACAATTATGCGACCAAATGGTTTCGTCATGTCAAACCCTCCGTGTATTGATTCAGCTTCGCTAATGCCTCGTCAATCATCTTGCCAATATTATAGCCAATGCGCCGTCGTTTAGCTACACTTGGTGCTTCAAGAGCGCTTCACGATTCAAACACGCCTCGTTGCAGTCCTGACTGCCGGATATAGGATCCTCTTCTGCATGATAATATTGCTACCTCGCCTCCGCACCTCAACAAAGCTGTGCGCAGAAAAAATCACGCACAGCTCTTTGCCGCTAAGTACGCGCAACTCAAGCGCTAGGCTCCGTCCCTAGCGCTTGGCGTGGCTAAGATCTCTAGGACTCGGTCTCTCATATCTGGCCGGCTTAGGGCCATGCCGATATTGGCTTCTAGCAAGCCAAGTGGGTTGCCCGTGTCAAAGCGCTGGCCCACAAACTCGCATGCCCGCAGGGGGAGCCCGGCCTTAATCATCGACGCTAAGGCGTCCGTCAGTTGCAGCTCGCCACCCGCGCCGGGCGTTAACTGCTCTAAATGCCTAAACACCTCTGGCTGTAAGAGGTAGCGCCCAACCACCGCCAAATTGCTGGGAGCCTCACTCGGGCGGGGTTTTTCCACTATGCCCTTTATGAGGCCTGTGGCCTCGTCAATGCTTACTACTCCGTACTTCTCTGTGTCTTCAAGCGGAATGCGCTGCACGGCAATGACCGACTCGCTAGGGCTTTGCATCATCGCCAAAAGCTGCCTACACACCGGCACCTCGCTCAACACCAAGTCATCCGGCAGCAGCACAAAAAAGGGCTCCGAACCCGTGAAGCCCTTGGCGCAACCCACGGCATGCCCTAACCCCAAAGCCTGCTGCTGCCGCACAAACGAAATGCGGGCCAGCGCTGCCGGTGCAAGCACCTTAGCCAGCTGTTCAGTCTTCCCCCGCGCCTCAAGACAAGCCTCAAGCTCCGGCAGGCGGTCAAAGTGGTCTTCTATAGCCACTTTCCCCCGCCCAGTTACAATCAGTACATCGGTTACGCCACTCTGCACAGCTTCCTCAACCACATACTGAATAGCCGGCTTGTCCACCACCGGCACCATTTCCTTCGGTATCGCCTTCGCCGCCGGTAGCATCCGTGTGCCGAAGCCAGCGGCGGGTATTACAGCGCGGTATATAGTCATAGGCAAACCCCCTAATTCTAGGCTCCGTCCCTGTTGAGGGGATAGTGCGCGCGTGCGCGCACTATCCCCTCACAGCCCCAAGGTTAACTTGCAATCTTTGATGGTGTCCGACAATCCTTGATGCAATGATACATTTGGTCGCCATCCTATTTTCGCTGCTGTTTCAATATTTGCTTTCGAGTGCATGATTTCATTTTGCCGATATGGTAGTGAACCAAAGCGTAAGTAGGTATTAGCCTGGGTTAAATGAGCGACACGCTGCACGAAGTGTCTAATCGTGTTCGACTCGCCTGTGCCCAGTTCAAAATCTGTGTAGGCGGAGGTGAACTTCTCATAGCTATTGAGCATGCATGTGTAGGCTCTGACTACGTCCGAGACATATATGAAGTCTCGCTCTTGATCCCCTGCGGTCAATTCTAACTCTACAACGTTTCTCAGGCATTGCTCAATGATATAGGGTACGAATTTCTTGCTATCATCTCTTGGACCATACATATGCTCTAGCCTTACATTACAAATGCGCGTTGTCCTGGCATTTAATCTGAGCCATTCGCAGAACTGCCTCTTTGACAATGCATATCCACTTAAGTGTGCATAAGCGTGGTCAACCTTGCTAAAGAAGGTATCCGTGTTTATGAATGTTTTGGCGCCGTACAACTCAGCGTATTCATATAATCGGAGAGGGAAAACCATGTTGCTTAGCATTATATGCGAGCCCTCTTCAAGTCGCTGACCATAGCTTGTTGCTGCATGTATAACATGGTCGACCCCGCCAGCAGCATGAAAGGGGGCAGCCAAATCACCCTCGGAATCAAACCACTGCACTCGATGTTTGATATAGTCCACACGCCAAAGATCGGACGTTCTTCGCCGAAAAGCATACACCTCATGTCCAGTAGATAGAAGTTCTTTCAACAAATGGCTACCTAGAAAACCTGTCGCCCCCGTTAGCAACACTTTTTGTAAAGATGGAATGCTCATCTTGCCGCTCCTCTAAAAAAATCCTTGATGCTCTCGACGATAGCATCCACCATAGCTCTCTGTAGACCGGGATAAACACCCACCCAGAAAGAGTTACTCATAATCCGATTTGTATTAGAAAGGTTACCTACCGCCCTAAAACCGTCGTTGCTCTGTCTCATTTCATCAAAACATGGCTGCTTTAGTAAATTGCCTGCAAATAGCATTCTCGTTTGTATATTCCTGCGCTCTAGAAACTTGACAATTTCGTCTCGGGTAAAACCCGCATCATCTCTGACGGTTAGCATAAACCCAAACCAGCTAGGTTGGGTGCTTTCTGCGGCTTCAGGTAGAACCAGCTTGTCTGAAAGCGGATCGAGCTGGGCACGTAGTATCTCCCAATTTTGTGACCGTTGTTCGATGAAACTCGGTAATTTTTCTAATTGAGCGCATCCTATCGCGGCCTGCATTTCAGTGACTTTGAGATTGTACCCAAAATGTGAATAGACATATTTGTGATCATAGCCGTGGGGCAGTTCACCATGTTGCCACCCAAATCGCATTTGGCAGGTATCGTCGCTGCCCGATGGGCACCAGCAATCCCGCCCCCAGTCACGGAAGGATTCAATAATGTGTTTCAACTGCTGACTATTGGTGTAGACTGCACCACCCTCACCCATAGTCATATGATGTGGGGGATAAAATGACGAAGTTCCAATATCGCCAATAGTACCGGTATAGCGCCACTCGCCCTTGTAAAAATACTTGGATCCTAGCGCGTCACAGTTGTCCTCTATAAGCCAGAGGTCGTGTTGCTCGCAAAAAGACTTTACAGCGCTTAGGTCAAATGGGTTGCCTAGCGTGTGAGCTAACATTACCGCTTTAGTTCGCTTTGAGAGAGCTTTATCTAACTCAGCGCAGTCAATATTGTATGATGGCAGGGCTACGTCAACAAAAACGGGCACGGCTCCGTACTGAATAATCGGAGTCACGGTCGTAGGAAAACCAGCTGCCACAGTAATAACCTCGTCGCCTCGAGCTATCCTTCTCGCACCAAGCTTCGGCGAAGTGAGCGCCATAAAGGCAAGTAGGTTGGCTGAAGAACCAGAATTGGTCAGAGAGCAATATTTCACACCTAAGAAATTGGCGAATTCGCTCTCAAACTGCGCCGCATAGCGACCTGCAGTCAACCAAAAGTCCAGCGAAGCGTCAATGAGATTGGTGATCTCTCTCTGGTCAAATATGCGCCCGGCATAGGGGATACGGTCCCCGCTTACAAATGGTTTAACTGCCCTGTGCTCAGCTTCATAATACTTGACTGCTGCATCGATAGCCTGCTGACGCAACTCTTTTTTTTCATCCATACTTAGCACCCTTCCTTTCCCGAGAGAGAATAAAGGTTAATCTGCTCCTGGCATTTTGCTCTCATACATTCGTTTCGTGTGTAAGCCTGTGTCCAGTCTACGATACTATCGATCGCCTGGTCAATTGACCAACGCGGACGCCAGCCTAATTCTGCCCTAGCTTTAGAACAGTCAAGCCTGAGTGAGCGTGCCTCATGAGGATGCGAAGAAGCGTCAACAGAAAAAGCGGCATTACCGCCCCATTTTGTACAGAGACGGTTTACTATCCATTCAACTGGTTTAGCATCTTCATCAAGGGGGCCAAAGTTCCACCCCTCCGCATAGCGCGGACCTAGCTCGTACAGCCGCTGTGCTAGCAACATATACCCGCTAAGAGGTTCTAACACATGCTGCCAAGGCCTAATTGCATAGGGGTTACGAATAAAAATTTTTTCCTTTGCTAAAAGGGCCTTGATACAATCTGGAACAAGCCTGTCCGCAGCCCAGTCCCCGCCACCGATAACATTGCCTGCCCGTGCTGAGGCGACAGCTATACAACGTTCCGCATGGTGGATAGGGTTAAAAAAGGAACTGCGATAGGCATTCGTGACTAGCTCTGAGCATGCTTTGCTGCTAGAATACGGGTCATATCCACCCAATGCTTCGTTCTCCCGATAACCCCATACCCATTCTCTATTCTCATAACATTTGTCAGTGGTTACATTGACAAATGCTCTTACATTACTGCTTTGGCGCACAGCTTCGAACAAGTTTACTGTGCCCATTACATTAACCTCAAAAGTATCGCGCGGGTTTTGATAAGATTCTCTTACCAAGGGTTGGGCAGCCATGTGGATGACAATGTCAGGTCGCGCCCGCTTCACTGCGGCTACAAGCTTACTGTGGTCACGCACATCTCCAATGCCAGACTCTACTAGTTCATTAATCTTACACAACTCAAAGAGACTTGGACTGGTAGGCGGGGTCAGGGCATAGCCTGTTACTTCGGCACCCAGCATGTGAAGCCATAAACATAGCCAAGATCCCTTAAAGCCTGTGTGCCCAGTAACAAAGACTCGCTTACCATGCCAAAAAGAAGCTATCATCTCCAAACCTTCCATGCGGCGTTGCCAGCTCTCCACAATTCCTCAAGCTGATTCTTGTCACGAACCGTATCCATAGGCTGCCAAAAGCCGTGATGCTTATAGGCCACAAGCTCCCCTGACCGAGCCAAATTTTCTAGTGGGCCTCTCTCGAGAACAGTGTCATCGTTATCTATATACTGAAATACCGCAGGCTCCATAACAAAGAATCCGGAATTGACCCATGCCCCATCTCCCTTTGGCTTTTCCTGGAACGCGGTTACAACATTATTGTCCGCTAGACTTAGAGCACCGAATCTTCCTGCGGGCTGCGTAGTCGTAACAGTGGCCAACTTGCCCTGCGCGCTATGGTAAGCTAATAAGGCGCCGATGTCTACATTGGCAACTCCATCTCCGTAGGTAAGCATAAATGTATCTTCACCAACATATGGTTGAACTCGTTTCACTCGGCCTCCGGTCATGGTATTAAGCCCGGTATCAACTAAAGTCACACGCCAAGGCTCGGCAGAATGGGAGTGAACTACCTCTTGGTGGGATCTGGTGAAGTCGAAAGTGACATCCGACTCATGAATAAAATAATGCGCGAAGTATTCCTTGATGCTATAACCCTTGTACCCTAGACACACAACAAAATCATTGAACCCATAATGCGAGTAAATCTTCATTATATGCCAAAGTATAGGACGCTCCCCTATCTCGATCATAGGCTTCGGTTTGAGGTGTGACTCTTCACTTATCCTCGTACCGAAACCTCCTGCCAAAATAACCACTTTCATACTGCAGCCCCCCTTAACTCTACCGTTGCTCGGGTCACTTGCAAAGTCGATGCCACTGAGTCAATTACTCTACATCAAGACGTTGCAACAATCAGTCCTTTTTTTGTGGCATAAAAAACGGCATAGCTGTACAATATGCGCCTTGCACTAAGTTATCATGGTGCAAAACGACGACTTTATGCTGACTAGTTGCCCAGCGCAAAATACCATCTTCATTTGCGGCCGAGTCCTGGCATCATCGCTAACGCCTTCTGCCACCCTTGCCGCACGCAGATAACTGTTGGCCGGACTAGCCATCGGACTATACCCATATAAAACCATAGGTTGCTCCAGTGAATTGAGAGCATCTTCTGAGCGGAAATACTCTCCTCTGTTTTGACGCGTCCACCACGAATGTGTCGGTGGAGCATATAGGGCACGAACCACCGCCCGACTACTCCTCCTACCCACCTACGACACCTTCTAACTTGCCGTAATTGGAGTCCACCGCTCGCATATTCGTCCACAATTTCATCTAGCACTTTAAGGTAGATTACTGGCAAGGAGCTCTGCCATAAAGTAGACCCACTATCGGTTGCCCACTCCCTCACTCCATCCCCCGCCACAATGCAAGCTTTGCCATGATACCAGGCCTGTCGTCCAACAAATGCCTTGCTGAATACATAGCAGTGTGGGTATGTATTGTGTATTCGGGAAAACGCTCCGCTGACCGCAGCCTCATCCAAAGTAACCGATAGCCATAACGTTCGCCTGAACACATTCGCCATCACCGAACCCAACATGACGTTTTCAAACTTGGGGTCAACCAGTTCATCCCAAATGCATGCCTTGGAAATTTTGTGTGCCATAGCCGTTGCTTGCCAGTCAGCTTCCTTTGGCAGTCCCTCCTCGATTTCTCGAATCCACCCGCCAGCATTGGCACTTCGCAAATTAATGGAGTCGAACCCTATGCTGATAAAATCGATATTGGGCTGATTCCGAATTATGCCTAAAATGTCGCGCACTCCGCTGGCCAGAACAAAATCATCCGATCCAACTATCCAACAAAACGTGCCTGCGGACTTCCTTACTACTTCTAGAAAATTAGCTGCCATCCCACGATTCTCCGACAGAACTGAGTAGCGTACAACTACCCCTGGATTCTCGGAAGCTAAGTGTTGCACAACGTCGCAAATCGGTTCGGTTGACGCGTTGTCGCTAACAACTATCTCGACTAAATCCTCATAACCGCTCGCGGCCTTAATAGCACACCTTAGCGATTGTTCAAAAAGCAGCACCCGATTGTAGACCGGAATACAAATAGATAGTAGCGGAAAAGATATATCTCGCGATTGCAGCGTCATCATTCACACACCTCTCACATAACTCGCCTCAATGCTATATTTGCTTCATCATATTGACTCGGTCAAAGGGGGGATTTTGTTGCGTCCAAGCACCAGCAACTAACAAGTGGGACGATCAGGATGAAGCCAATGAATCTGGGCGTCGTCAAAATACCTCTTGCGCATCTTTAAAGTCGACCATCTCTGCTCCCATCTTTTCTCATTAATTGCTCACGCGTGTCTATCCCTAGACTATAAATAACGCCAGGGGTCACAAAAAACACCATGGATATAATGGGGACAGTCATCATCGTATTGATACAACCCAACAGAAAAAAGGTGATCATAGCGCACAAATACGTCTGTTTTTGAGTGCCTAAAACAAGGCGGCGATACACACACCGCACATTCGAATATAGGCTGACAAACAGAAGCCATGCGCCTACGATTCCATACTGGGCCAGATGGTCAAAGAAGGATGCATGCCCTCCAATCACATCATATGTGACGTAGACACCATATCTGCCACCAACACCTAAAATAGGGGCAGACAAAAATGTGCGGGCGGAAAGCGCTATTAAGCCTAATCGCCCTGCTGTGCTTATCGAACTCTCAAGACTAAGAGTCCTGCTAATTATTGCTAGTTCGTGAAAGCGCTCTGACAAAGCTTCGTGTCCCACTGAATCGCCGAGCACATGCAAGGCTGTACTCACAACAGGAGAGATTACCAGTAGAAACAATAGAATATATATGGTAGCTATTGCAAAATGCGAAGTGTTCTTTATTTTGAGGAGCAGCAACGTCACGGATATGGCCAATAGCAACAGCGCAATGGTGAAAGCGGCAGAGAAAATAGTATAAACAAAAATTACCGCCAAAGCAACTGCAGCAAATCTATGTTTTGCTAGAGTGCCGGCTCTAGTTGAACCGAGAATCGCGACGACAACAAATACGAGCCCATAGATAAATCCATAACTCCCTATGCCCATGCCTGCTAGTCCGATAGTCAGCTCCTCAATCCCAGTGGATAACAGCCGTGCAGCCATGGGATTCAGTGCCAAGCCTCGCAGCGTAGTAAGTGAAACAAAAAAAATGCAGATAAGCGCAAAAACGCTGAGCACTCTAACGGCAATCAAGTCGCTGCATTCCAAATAGTATCTAAAGAAGATCATGAAAAAGCCAATCCCAGCATAGTTAAATACACGGTCAAGTCCGGCACCATGCATATGACCGGCGAAAAAGAAAACACCATAGATTAAGAGCCATAAGTATACGCTATACGATTGAACGTTACGAACAATATATGCTCTGACGAACGCCTTTGGATTGGACAGAACGGCCAAGGCAGCCCACAATGCAAGCAACACTCCAAAAAAATGAACTCTCAAAAACCCAGGCACAATGCTCATCATCAATAACCCTGCAGCACTGGTATCCCGAAGCATTATGAGTAAAATAGTCTCTCTTTTTCTCGTTTGTGGCAAAAAAGACCTTTTCTGCACAGCTACCTCCATTGACAATTTCCTCCTCCCTTGCGCAAATATCCACACGATCTAATTTTTGACAAACACCTCTTGCCCCCTAAGACAAACGGCTTTACAGTCACACCCTTTGCAAGACTCTGCTTCTTGTACGGCGGTTCTGCGCGAATCAGATTCTTAGAACCGCGCTTCGACTAGCGAGCTTTCAGAAAGATTGCCCTCAGCATGAAACTCGCCTGCTAGGTCGCGCTACAGATATTCCAATTGCTGCTTGAGAAAATCGAAAGCAAGTCGTGACTTTGAATGGGTATTAGTATTGCACATAGCCACACCATTTACACTGAGACTCCGGAGCCAATACCCCACTTCCGTAGCACAAAGGCCTCAGCTCGAGTCACCCGCTCGTAGTAGTTGAACAAATTATATACCTTCATACATTGCAATGAGCCTCACGTCACCCTCGGTCGCTCCATAAATCCAAAGATGCTAAGTTAGGTGTGACAGGCAATGCTAAATGGCTGAAGCACGGTCCTATGCCTGTTTTCGCGAGTAACTCCACCTTCCAAGCATATTCACTGTTCCTTCGAAGGTGCCTTGTTGCAACGCATACGCGAACTCATTTACACGCATCGACAACGCCGGGTGTGCTACCGTGTGCCCAAAGTAAGTCAGTCTCCCGTGCAGCGGGAACGCCGAGAAAAGCAGACTGACTACCGCAATCGACAAGAGAACAGCTCCTCGCAGTGAGTTCTTGGCGTTAACTACATTCAGAGCGTACGCGACCACCACCAGCAACAGAGCCATGAATAGCCCAGCAGAGCATATTGTGCAGAGGAGGAGCGCTACTAGGGCAGCAAACTTACCCCAGGGATGTCTGATGAGATTCATGCGCAGCATGCCAACTATGGGAACTACAACACATACCGATCCGTAAACCAATCCGTAGCTACCGATATGTTGACCAGCAATGCCCTCGACCAGCTCGGCGCGCCCTGTAGCCAAAACTCTAGCTGCCATTGGATTATGCGCTAAAAACCGCGCCGTGTTTATCGAAATCCCAGCAATGGTAACTAAAGCTAGAACGATTAGTTGCTTTAGCGCTTACAGATCACCTTGATGAATGTAGCATTTAATAAACACACTCGAAAATCCTAGTCGAAAATGATTCATGAGACGAGAGACCTCGGAGCAACGACTAAACCTGACTGTACTAAAGTCATAAGTGATTGCCTCGTAGAAACTAGACGAACAATCGTCACCCCTGCACCTCTCTCCCAAAATTACACATGGAATTCTAATCCTGCACCTCAGATATCAGTTTTACAAGCTTGTCTACTTGAACATTCCATGTTTTTTCACGCAACACATATTCTCTGGCCGCAGTCGCTTTTGCAGCCAAAACATCGGGCGGTAGGGACAAAACAAATTCCAAGCCCGCAGTGATAGCGGATACTGAATCATCCTCAAAAACGTACATATGACTGAGATACTCCTCCGTCAATCCATTGAGCTTTGTTGTAATAATTGGCGTACCACTCGCCATATACTCAAGGATCTTGGAAGGAAAAGTGACTCTGCTGACTGGGTGGTCTACTAGGCGTGGATTTACAAGCAGAGTCGCAGCCTGCTGGGCAGTTATCACTTCTGAGTTAGGCTTTACACCCATATAACAAATTCTTAGATCTTCGCTACATGCTTTCTTTACATCAGGAACGAGAGGGCCATCTCCATACAAATCTAATCTAAATCTAGGGTTCTTAACATTCTTGGCTGCAGACAGCAAAGCGCGTATCCCGTTGTACTCAATGACCGCGCCGCTAAAAATGACCCGCAGGGCTTTGTTAGTAGAGTGGCCCAAAATATTGCTATCCGAGAGGGGGAAGTCGTTAGGATCGAGGCCCCCTTCTATTCGAACGGAACGCAATCCGGGCGCATACTCTATTGCCGCTCTGTCGTTTAGCACAACTACCGCAGAGAATTTTTTGATGCTACTCACTGTTGTGGCAGCCTCCAGACGCTGCGCAACACGGCCAACCAGACTTCTACTCATTACCTCTAAAGGCGGATCAGCTAAAATACAAATTACTTTAAACCCGAAAACTCTTGATGCCCATAGTAGTGGCAACGCCACGTATGGGTAGGCATTGTAACACAGGGCAATTTTAGGTTCACGCTTGAATTTCCAGCCCCATGCAAGTACCATAAAAAATGCGAAAACAATAAGGGTAAGTTGTTTTAACAGGAACACATTGATAAATGGGACTATTTTTGACTCCATGTGGCTTGTTAATTTCAATGTGTCAAACCCCATGCCAAGAATTCTCTCGCGTGGGTATGCTGCAACTGGGTACTCGGTTAGTATATGCAAATTTTGCCCATAGAGTTCAAAGAGTGCTTCCAAAAAACCAAGCTGCATTTTGTTCCCCGCCACTGATGGTCCGCGATGTCGTGTGCAGTCAACTGTTCTTATGGCACTCCCCAAAAAAAGCACTTTCAATTCGGGCACCTCACTTCCATGCGCCTACTTCTTTGGTCGTATTAACGAGCAAATCGCCTTAGCCCAGCTGGCAGCATCGTCGCCGTCACAATAAGTGACACTGCCTTTGTATTGGCCGATTACCTCTCGATACATTCCCAAGTTGTTGGCAATAATGTGGAGTGAAAAGCTTTGTGCTTCTAGCAGGGGCAGCCCGAAAGTCTCGACTTTGCTCGGGAAAACTAGGGCGTCTACAGATTGATAGTAATTCATAACTTGCTGGTAACTTAACTTGCCAGTTAAAACGACGTTCTCTTCAAGCTTGAATCCCTTTATGCAAGACCATGCTTTAGGGTTGTCGGGATCTAGCGTTAGGTAGAGCACGATTCCTTTCTTGCCAAACTTGTTCACAACTAATTCCATGGCTCGGTATAGAACTTGGTGATTTTTATACACAACACCACTTGCAGGATAAAATAGCTTTACCTCTCCCTTGAGGCCGCTCACGCCGCCCAACTCGCCAAGGTCAATTGTACCAATGTCCGGCCGTTCGACCACTATTTTTTCGTGGCTAACACGGCAACGCTCTGCCACACTACCTCTCATCCATTCAGTCTGAACGATCACTTTATCCGCCTCTGCAACACTTTTCTTTATAAGGTGGAAGTAAATGTTGCGATAGAACCACAGCATTCGCTCATCTTTGTTGAAGACGCCCCACTGATAGTCGAAAAACGGGAGGGACTGATGCACGTATACAGATTTGAACTTGACTCCACTTTTGAAGCCAAAAGGAAAATAGTTTTGCATAGAGAATAACTCGTCAGGCCACAATTTGTTTGCCCTACACCAATTTTGCATTCCAAGTAGGTTCCAGTAATCCCTACTTGTATAGTGAGGGTTAGCAGAGTTCTTCACTATCATGACATTGCTCGGGATGTTCACACTGTTACAGCTATCGGGAACAAACAAGTAGTACCTACTTGTGCGGTCTGCATTGAGGCTCAACCTTGCAATGTACTGGTTAAGTATAGTGAGCCCTCCGCCAGAAGCGAGAGATGTAGCATTAACCATAACAATCTTATTCATAGGAGCACGCTCCCCGCTCAATCATGAATGTCCCCCCACACCGTCCGGCGAACATAATCCGTATACGACAAAATAATCCGCAACACCTTGTCCGACACATTTGGTGCGTCGTAGTCGCGCACTAGGCGTATGGCACCTTTAGGTTGGGTTGCGAGTACCGCTAGCCCCTGCAAAATACGCTCTTTGGTGAGCCCCACCATCATGACCGCCGCCTCTTCCATGGCCTCGGGGCGCTCGTGGGCTTGGCGGATGTTTAGCGCGGGGAAGCCTAGGATGGAGGCTTCTTCGCTGATGGTGCCGCTGTCGCTAAGCACGGCTTTAGCGTGTAGCTGCAGCTTGATGTAGTCATTATACCCTAGGGGTTTGTGGATGTTGATGTGGGGGTGAAGTTCTAGCCCCTTGGCCTCTAGCCGCTTGCGCGTGCGGGGGTGAGTGCTAAAAATAACGGGCATGTTGTAAGTTGCGGCAACTGTGTTTAGGCTGTCGATTATATCAGTGAAGTTTACGTCGTTGTCGATGTTTTCTTCACGGTGGGCCGAAACAACGAAGTATTGTTCGGGCGTGAGGGCTAGGGTGTCTAAGATGCGCGATTTAGCGATGTCGTCACGGCGGGAATTTAGCACTTCGAGCATGGGGCTGCCGGTCTTTATGATGCGGTCTGGCGGCAGGCCCTCACGCAGCAAGTACTCGCGGGCGATGTCACTGTAGGTGAGGTTTATATCGGCGATGTGGTCGACGATTTTACGGTTGGTTTCTTCGGGGACGCGCTGGTCGAAACAGCGGTTGCCGGCCTCCATGTGAAAGATGGGGATGCGCTTCTTCTTGGCGGCAATGGCGCAGAGGCAGCTATTGGTGTCACCTAGTACAAGGAAGGCGTCTGGTTTTACTTCGTCAAGAACTGGGTCTATCTTGATTAAAATATGGCCGATAGTTTCAATCGCTGTGCCCGTGGCGGCGTTGAGCATGAAATCCGGACGGCGGAGATTGAAGTCCTTGAAAAAGACTTCGTTAAGCTCGTAGTCATAGTTCTGTCCGGTGTGGACGAGCACATGCTCAATGCTGGGCGATGCCTCAAGCTTTTGGATTAGCGCAGAGAGGCGGATTATTTCAGGGCGGGTGCCTACAACAGTCATCACTTTAAGTCTTTTCATGCTCACACCTGCAAAAAGAATGTATCTGGTCGTTGTGGCTCGAAGGCTTCGCTGGCCCACATCAGGGTGACTAGGTCCGCTTCGCCTATGTTCTCGATGTTATGCGTGTAGCCAGGGGGGATTTCGACTACCTTTAGTCTTTCGCCGTCGGTAGTAATGGCCACTACGCTGTCACTGCCGACTGCGCGTAGCCTAATTACCCCTTTGCCGCTCACGACTAAGAACTTTTCGTGCTTGGTGTGGTGCCAGTGATTGCCCTTGGTGATGCCCGGCTTGGCGATGTTTACTGAAAACTGGCCCTGACCCCTGGTGCGTGCAAATTCGGTGAAGGAACCGCGGGCGTCGGTATGCATATGTAGCTCATACGCCAAGGATTCCTCTGGCAAGTAGCTCAGGTAAGTGGCATAGAGTTTTTTGGTGAAGGCATCGTCAAGCGCAGGTATGGCAAGGCTTGCGCGCGCATGGTGAAATGATTGGATGAGGTCGGCCAGTGCCCCGACGGTGGTGCTGTGTGCCACAGGCAAAGAGGCGAACCGCCCAGTAGGGGTGACTACGCCGCGCAAGGCACGTAAGAATTCGTCTACCACATCATCCACATAAACTAAGGTGAGATTAGCACTTTGGTCGTTAATAGTGATGGGTTGTGCGCGGGCAATGTTGTGCAAGAATGTCGCCACTACGCTGTTGTAGTTTGGCCGGCACCACTTGCCAAAGACATTGGGCAAGCGGTACACGAAAACCGGGGCACTTGTCGCGTAGCTGTGAGCGAAGAGCAGGTCTTCGGCAGCTTTTTTGCTCTGCCCATAGGGGTTGTCTAGCGCTGCTTGCGCAGAGGAGGCAAAGAGAATGGGGCAGCGGTTACCATGTTTGCTTAAACTAGACAGTAAGGTGGCCGTAAAGCCCGCATTGCCGGGCATAAAGTCGCCAGCGTCTGGTGGGCGGTTAACCCCAGCGAGGTGAAAGACGAAGGTTGCCTCTTGGCAAAAGGCGGACAACTGCTCGGGCGTGGTGTCGGCGTCGCACTCGTAAACACTTTCGTATCCTTCATTGTGCAGGGTGGCTACAAGGTTACGCCCTATAAAGCCCTTAGACCCGGTAACAAGTATGCTCAAGCCCGCCTCCACCCTTCTAGTTCGTTACGTACGTATTCTAGGTCTAGTAGCTTGGCTTTGATCTCCTCAACTGACATGCGCGTGGTATTGTGAGAATTATACTCGGTGCCTAAGGTGAGCCGTTCGTCCCCTTGCACAAAGTACTTGTCGTAGTTCAGGTCGCGCTTATCGGCTGGTACGCGGAAAAACCCGCCGAGATCTTCGGCTACGGCATATTCCTCTTTGGTAAGTAAGGTTTCGTAGAGCTTTTCACCATGGCGCGTGCCAATGATGCGCAGTTCGTTAGGGGCGACAAAAAGTTCAAGTAGGGCCTGCGCCAAGTCGCCCACTGTCGCTGCCGGCGACTTTTGCACTAGCGTATCGCCTGCAACGGCATTTGCAAAAGCAAAGAGCACTAGGTCTACCGCTTCGGGCAGGCTCATAAGAAAACGCGTCATGTGAGGAGCCGTCACGGTTAGCGGCCGCCCGCTCTTGATTTGCTCGATAAACAAGGGAATAACTGAGCCGCGCGAGGCCATGACATTGCCATAGCGTGTACAGCAGATGAGCGTGAGTGTAGGGTCTACCGTGCGCGCCTTGGCGACTAGCACTTTTTCCATCATGGCCTTAGAGATACCCATAGCGTTGATGGGGTAGGCCGCCTTATCCGTAGAGAGGCCGATGACCTTCTTAACGCCCATTTCGACAGCTGCCGTCAAGACGTTGTCGGTGCCAAGGACATTGGTCTTGACTGCCTCGAGGGGGAAGAACTCACACGAAGGCACCTGTTTTAGCGCAGCGGCATGAAAGACATAGTCCACACCATGCATGGCGTTTTTGATGCTGCCGATGTCGCGTACATCACCTAGGTAGAACTTAAGCTTGTCGCTTTGGTAGCTACGGCGCATATCGTCTTGCTTCTTTTCGTCGCGAGAAAAAATCCGAATCTCGCCGATGTCGGTTCGTAGAAAGCGTTCCGCTACAGCGTTCCCGAAGGAGCCTGTACCGCCGGTGATTAAGAGGGTGCGGTGTTGGAACATGTGCGACCTCCAGCAAAATGCTTCATGATAATTTCGTAGGAATGCTTGGCTGTGTAGTTGTTTTCTAGATATGCCCTGCCGGACTGCCCCATCCTGTGGCGTGTCTCTGCGTTGCAGAGCAAGTTCACCTTCTGCATAAAGACACTTACGCTTCGGGATTCGCACCAAAAGCCGAACTTACCCCCCTCGATGATCTCACCCAAATCAGTGTGCGGGTCAGTGGCCGCCAATATCGGCAAACTGGCCTGCATATACGTCAGGAGGCGTGAAGGGAAATTAGGGACAGTAAAACCTTGATGGAGGAATATAAGACCGACGTCACACGCGGCACAAAGTAGATCGAAATCCTCCGCCGGTAGAAATGGCAGCAGCTTTGCCGCGCGTGGCTTGGCAAGCTCAAAGTAGCGCTGCAGTTTGGCATACTCAGTACCTGCCCCAACAATAACAAAAAATGCTTGATCGTCATGCTCGTTTTCTTTGAGGCATTCGATGATAAACTCCACGCCGTGCGGGGCCCCGATGTTGCCTCCGTAGATAAAAATGGGCTTATCGTGCGGTAGGCCATATTTCGTACGCCAATACTCACGTGCTGCAGCGGTTAGGGTTAAATCTTGTGGTTCTATGCTGTTAGGGCACACCTCGACAAGGTTGGGTGCGATTTTGGGATTCTGTTCGAGGAGGAACTTGACGTTAGCTGGCGACATACACCCAATGTGGTCAGAGAGGCGGTAGAGCTCATGCTCAGTGGAGCGAAAGTAGCGGTAGGGGAGCCCTAGCAAGCCGCTTGCACGCATCATCCCCAAATCTACAGCGTTCTGTGGGAAGATGTCCTTTAACAACAGATAAGTCTTTAACCCATCGCGGGCGCGTAAGTAGCGTATAGTCTGCGTCAGAGTGACGGGTGGCGTTGAATACAACAATACATCAAACTTGATATGTGACAACTTTAAAGCGACTGCCCGCTTAAGCCTTGTGTCTAGGGTTATCGTGTTCCACGCTTTCCGTATTGCGCCTGTCTTCTGGATACTTCCACTTGGCACTTTTACGATTAAAGCCCGCCCTTCTTCGTGCACTGTAACACCCGACTGGGCACTAGACGCACTAGGTGACACGACAGCAACAAAATGCCCATTAGCGACAAACTCGCGCATCAAGTCAGGATATATGCCCCGCTCTTGCAGCGATCGCATATCATACAAAGTAATTAACATTACATTCATTTTTGCCCTCTCCCTCGTCGGCCGCGGTGCATTACCATCGCCACTAACTGACCTTAATCCACTATCGCCATAACTCCCGCGATCACCCTCGCCTGTTCATCTTCAGTTAGGCTTGAGCCTGAAGGCAAGCAGACCCCTTGGGCAAAAAGCTCGGCGCCGACATCAGTGTGGTGCGGGAAGAAGGGGTAGGCCGAAAAGACTGGCTGCAGGTTCATGGGCTTCCACAGGGGGCGGGCCTCGATGTTCTGCTCCTGCAGGCACAGGACAATGTCGCGGGGGGTAACTTCGCTTGCGGGGTATATAGTGACGGCGGTCATCCAGTAGTTTGGCTGGCCGTAGGGCATAATGGGCAGAAGGCGAAGTGGGGTGTTAGCGAAGGCTGCTGCGTATCGCGCAAAGATCTGCTGCCGAGCGGTGATTCTTTCGTGAAGTACGGCTAGCTGCCCCCGCCCGATGGCGGCACAGATGTTAGAGAGGCGGTAGTTGTAGCCGTAATCCACATGTTCGTAGTGGAGTGCGGGCTCGCGGGCTTGAGTAGCCCAGTAACGCATTTTACGTAGGGCCGCTTCATCGTTTGAGACCACCATGCCGCCGCCCGAGGTGGTGATAATTTTGTTGCCGTTAAACGAAAAAACGCCGAAGTGCCCGAGCGAACCGCATTGCTTGCCTTGGTAGGTGGCCCCGAGCGCCTCGGCGGCATCTTGAATGACCGGCACACCATAGTTCTGGCATATAGGTAGAAGCGCTTCGTAGTCGGCGCTCTGACCATAGAGGTCGACAATTATTGCTGCCTTCGGCAACTTGCCCTGCTCTGCCGCCCAGTGAAAGGCTTCTTCTAGCGCGCGGGGGGACATATTCCAGCTGCTTGGCTCGGCATCTATAAACACCGGCGTCGCCTGTTGGTACATAATGGGGTTGCAGCTACCGGCGAAAGTAAGGCTTGAACAAAACACATAATCTCCTTGCCCCACACCGAGGTAGCGCAAGATAAGGTGAATGGCGGCCGTACCTGAGGTGAGAGCCAAGCCGTGCGCAGCACCCACGTAGCGACAAATCTCTTGCTCAAAAGCGTCGACTTGTGGCCCTAGGGGAGCAATCCAGTTAGAGTCGAATGCCTCTTTGATATACTCCATCTCTAGCCCGCTCATATGAGGAGGGGAGAGGTAGATGCGTTTACTCATAAATGCCCCCTTAAATTAGTGCGCCTTACTGGATTGAAGTCGCTAAGAGCGATAACTTGGAAAGAAGTCGTGATTTATGGGCTGAGAATACTTTTCACGGGCGCATACTAACTCGGCAAACACTTTCTCATCCAATATCCGTTTGCCCACCTTAAAATCGATGCAGCCTTTCGGGGCAAAACTATGTTTGTATTGAAAAATCCCGTCTTCTCCACAATAACCCCCGCCAAGTACATATTGTTCGCGGGCTGTATACTGCCCCCATCGAATAATCTCGTACTTTAATAGATCATTGGGCCGGTATCTATAATAGCTCTCGTCTGTACCCCCCAGAAAGGAGTAGATCGTTTTTTCGGAGAGCAGTACTAGCTCCGTGGAAACAACTTTACCCTCTACTATGGCATAGAAAAACTTCAAGTTGTCTGCCAGAGTGTGCTGCATCTGCGAAAAAAACCTTGCGTCAAAATGGTAGCGTGAGTCTGCGGATCGTCGTGCCATTGTGCTAGTATAAATGCTAATGAAGTGTTCGAGTCTTGAGCCTTCGTCGTATACCACTTCAACTCCGAGCTCCCGTGCACGATTCACGTTCTTCCGTACCTTATGATCAAACTCCATCCAAACATCAATGCCCGTGTCTAATCGCCTGACAACATTTCGCCCTCTGACTTCAATTTCTCCTGGATAGCCAGCATTGTCATGTCCACCCAATGGAAAGCGCACAAATTCGGAGACCACTTTATGGGACATCATCCATTCAGTTAGGCCTTGCCAAAATGCGCTAACGCTCTGGCTAGAAGGCTGTCCCCCTAGCAAAATGGGGCCGCCATATCCGTATGGCGATACTACGTCCCAAGAATGTCCAAGGTGGGCGGGAGTGAACTTCTCTATATGCAAAGGCCTTAATACAAAAGGATATATCACTGAGCCAGAATCAGAAATACAAAGTGCGCACATTACCCTATCACTTGGTCTTGCGAAAAGACTCGCGTAGCCAGGCAGGTGCATCGGTTCATTCGAAAACCTGCTGCGCACAACTTCTTGCCAAATTCTCTCGTCACTACAGGTGTTGTTGTTTAGAATTACTCCCCACGCGTAAGTTTCCATCATACTACTCCTCTAAGGTCCCTCTCTTAACAATCAACATACGCCCTGCAACACAGAACAGCAACAAAGCAGATCCCTACTGGCGTTACATAAACTAAGTCAACTACTCTACACTATTAGCAAATTTGTTGAGACGAGTCGCAATACTACCCTTGCAGACAAGGATGTGCTTTGTCCAGCTCTAGTGTCAGCCACTTACCCAACAACAATTAATCAGCGCATCTATGAGGTCGGGGTAGTAAGATTTATCCTCATCTGGATGAACTGGCAAGTTTAAAATAGAACGCGACAAAGCAAGTGCTTCTGCATGACGAATATTTCGCAAAGGTGGGATGGAAGACTTTGTGCCAAGAAAAAAAGTTATCTCTGACAGATTAACTGCCCGACGATAGAATGAAAGAACCCCATGCGCATTATCGTCAGTACGAACCGCTCGATGCTGCTTTACCAAGTCGAGGACTCAGAGATCTCTCGCATCAGTAAATCCAAAGTAATTAACTAACATAACGGCACGGTGACCTTGATCGCACCCTACAAGGAGTGATTCGAGACTGGAAATGTCCACTTCTAATTCTTCCGTCCTTCGATAAAATCCTGTGCGAAGTGAGGGTTCTTGAGAAACTGGATCCAACATGCCATTCCCTTCGCGCGCGGACCAGCCCATAAGCCAGGGAGATTTAACCATTAATGCCGCGATACTGCACCAAGTAAAAGGGCACATCTACAAGGGCAACTAGTGCTTTGTCGCAATGCACCACTTAAGACTATGCCAACTAGAATTTGGTCTTCCCTTAAGAATCTTAATTATCATTTAGACAAAACCTTGAGCATCTTGTAGCGCTCCACGTAATATCCCCCCTTCTGGTAGCAGCGTACAGCACGATCATTACAAGCGTTTACCATCAACTCAAGCTCACATATGTTACGCAAAACTGCTATATGCTCTATTGCATGCATAAGCTCAGTCGCAACACCCTGCCCCCGAAAATCAGATTTAACGCCTATCATGTTAATGTGGATACGTTTATGATCAAAATTATCAACTTCATACCCCCACAAAATGCCGACAAGTTGACCTCTATCAAAAGCTCCAAACAGTATCGCGGTACCATTCTGCAAGAAAACAATCAACTTATCATAGTAGGCCCCAGCAAAGTCACCTTCAATATCCGAGAAATTTGCGGTTAGTATTTCAGACAAAAGGGCACGTACTTCAAACTCATTCGCCGCTACTTCCTCTTCGTTTATCTGTTTTATGTCCACACATACACCCCTCCCCTAGACTATCGCTCTATGTCTAAGTCCTTGAAGTCTAAATTAGAAGCACACTCCGTGACATCTTTGCGTGAGACTACTCGTGCAACTGTGCTTAGCAATATTTTACAATCCAGCACAAAGGAAAGATTGTCCACATAACGCACATCGAGAACAAAACGCTGTGCCCATGGCAGATTATTCCGTCCGCTAACTTGAGCCAAACCTGTGACGCCTGGCCTAACAGTATGACGGCGCCTTTCGTGTTCGGAAAAATGGGGCAAGTACTTCACGAGCAATGGTCTTGGTCCCACTAACGACATATCGCCCTTCACTACATTCCAGAGTTCCGGTAGCTCATCCAAACTTGTGGAACGTAACAACCGACCGAAAGAGGTAAGTCGCTCTGAATCAGGCAATAGCTGACCACGCGAATCACGAGCAGAGGTCATAGTCCGGAACTTATACATGTTGAATATTTTCTCATTCAGCCCAGGCCGCGGCTGCACAAACAATATGGGACTGCCGAGCTTTAGCCGCACAAGTAGCGCCACAAGCGCCATGAGTGGTGAAAACAATGCGATCGCAGTAATCGCTATCGAAAAATCAAAACACCTCTTCAAATATCGCCTATACATCATGCTTATCTGCCCCTAACATATAGCTCTCATGCTAAACTAACAGCGAACAAGCCGGCAATCCCCTCAATCAATCCCCACAACCGCGCAATGTTCCAGTGGCCCGCCCCCCACACCCGCCGCCACTTCGTCGAGGGCTTTAGGGGTAAGTAAGTGTTCTAGCGCGCAGACATCAAAGCCTTTGCCTGCGGCGCAGAGCTCCCTCAGCTCGCTGAGGCAGGAGGCTAGGGCGATGGCGCAATGGTGGTTTTGCCGTGCCACCATGATCTGCTTATGCTGCGTGGCAGCCACGCCTTCTTCGGCCGTCAGTAGTTCTTCGTACAACTTCTCCCCTGGGCGTAGCCCAGTAATAGCTATCTCTATGTCTTGGCCTAGCTTCAGGCCTGAGAGAGTGACTAAGTCCTTCGCCAAGTCCATAATCTTTACTGGGGCGCCCATGTCGAGCACGAATACTTCGCCGCCTTGGCCCATGGAGCCGGCTTGGATGATGAGGCTGACGGCCTCGGGGATGGTCATAAAGTAGCGGGTCATTTCGGGGTGGGTGACGGTGACGGGGCCGCCGCGGGCGATTTGCTCTTTGAAGCGGGGCACGACACTGCCGCGGCTGCCGAGCACATTGCCAAAGCGCACGGCCATAAACTTGGTGGTGTTTGGTCCGTTCATGCCTTGAATGAGGAGTTCGGCAATACGCTTGGTGGCACCCATGACGGAGGTGGGATTAACGGCCTTGTCGGTGGAGACGAGCACGAAGCGTTCGGCTTGGTGGCGCGAGGCCGCCTCGGCCATGATACGGGTGCCGAAGACATTGTTCTTGATGGCTTCGGTCGGGTTTTGCTCCATAAGGGGCACATGCTTGTGGGCGGCGGCGTGAAAGACGACCTGGGGTTTGTGCGCGGACAGTAGGTGGTCGATGCGCTGGGCGTCTTGTACGTCGGCTATTAGTGGGGTGATTTTAAGAAAGGGGAAGCTATGCACTAGCTCTTTATGTACTTCGTAGATGCTGTTTTCGCCACGCCCGAGGAGTAAGAGGTGAGACGGGGTGAAGCAGGCTACTTGGCGACTGAGCTCAGCGCCGATAGAGCCACCTGCGCCGGTGATGAGCACTGCTTTGCCGCGGAGGTAGGAAGCAATGCCGGTGTAGTCGGTTTTAATTTCGGGCCGCGGGAGCAAGTCTTCTATTTGTACTTCGCGGATGGTGCTGACATCGATGCAGTTTTGGATGATGCTGTACAGCCCGGGCACGGTACGCGGCTTAATGCCAAGTGCCGTGCAGCGCTGAAAGAGCTCGCGTATGCGGCCTGCGGGGGCAGAGGGAGTAGCGATAATGACTTGCGAAATGGCGTGTGAGGACACGATCTGCTCTAGCAAGGACATGGGGCCGAGGACGGGAATGTTGTCGATACTTAAGCCGATTTTGCCTTTGTCGTCATCAAGAAAGCCTACTACTTGGCTGTCTATTTCGGGGTGTTTGGCCAGCTCTTTAACTGTGATGCGACCGGCGTCGCCTGCGCCTAGGATGAGGGTTTTTTTGCGGCCCGTTACACGGGGCCTCTTTTTGTAGGCGGCGAGCAACCGCACCATGAAGCGCATACCCCCTACCGCGGCTACGTTACCAAAGGCGGACATCACTATGACGCTGCGCGGAAAGTTAAGGCTTGGGTTTACGTACATAAAGCCGAAGAGCGCGGTTGTGGCGAGGGTAACGGTGCCCGCGATAGTGACGAGGTCTTCGGCCGAGGCGTAGCGCCAGAGGCGGCTGTAGAGGCCGAAGTAGTAGTAGATTACGATGTAGAGCGGGACGGCGACGACCATGTAACGCAGCCAGGTGTAGATAAAGATGGCGTCGGGCCGAAAATCAAAGCGGAGGTAGAGCCCGAGAACGCCGGAAACTACGAGGGCCAGGGCGTCGCCTGTAGCGAGAAGAAACTTGTATTTTACACTAGCTGACATAGTTCACCTGCCTTCGCGCCCGCTTTATATTAGAGATACGTGGACTAGGACTTCGTCCTGCGGCTGCCATAGTAGTAGTAATAGTAATCGTCCTGCGAGTCGCCTTCGACACCATTTAGTACCACCCCAAGGATGTTGGCCTTGACACTGGCTAGCTGGGCCTTGGCCTTGTTAGCCATTTCTTTGCTTACTTCACCCACGGCAACCACCAAAATAACCCCATCCACCATGGAAGAAAGTATGGCTGAGTCGGTTACGGCTAGGGTGGGCGGGCCATCGATAATGATGATGTCAAAGTCTTTTTTAAAGGAATCCAGCAAGTCGCGCATGCGGCCACTACCAATAATTTCTGAGGGGTTAGGCGGTATGGGGCCGGAACTGACTACCTTGAGGTTTGGCACACCGACGTCGCGCACGGCGATCTGCGTAGCTACATTTTGCATTAGCAGGTTGGTGAGCCCGAGTGGGTTGCTTGTTTTGAATACTTTGTGCTGGGAGGGCCGGCGCAAGTCGCCGTCTATAATGAGCACCTTGCTACCAGTTTGTGCAAAGGCGATGGCCAGATTGGCGGCGGTGGTGGACTTGCCCTCGGCTGGAGCCGTGGAGGTGATTAAAATAGTCTTGACGGGTTTGTCGAGCGAGGAAAACTGGATATTAGTGCGCAGTACGCGGTAGGACTCGGCCACCCGCGAAGAAAGGTCGCTCGTTATGAGCTGGTGGTTTTTCATTTTGTGCTTCATTTTGACGCCCCCACTTGCTCGCTCGCAAAGTCGTTTGCCTTAAATAGAGGTATGGTGCCGAGCAGGGGCAAGCCGAGGTGCTCTTGCACATCTTCTGGCTTTTTAAAGGTGTTATCTAAGTAACTTAGGACAAAAGCAGCCCCAAGCCCAGCCATACCGCCCGCAAAACCCGCGACCACCATGGTGAGGAGTTTGCGCGGACTGATTGGTAATTCTGGCACGGTGGCAGTGTCTATAACTGTTACGTTCTCGGCATTCATGATGCGCAGGGTGTTGCTACGAAACGACATGGCCACCGCGTTGGCTAGGCGGGCCGCAAAATATGGGTCTTCGTTTTCGACTGTTATAGCGATAATTTCGGTGTCTCCACGCAGCGTTACGTCGACCATGCTGCTAAGGTCGTCCGTGCTGATGTCTAGCCGCAGCAAATCGATAACCTCGCGAGCTACGGTGCGGCTACGGGCGATTTCGCGGTAGGTGCGAACTAAGAGGCGGCTGGCTAGGAGGTCGGAATGCACAACTTGGCCGGTGGTCTGGGCCGATGAACGCGCCCCAACGATGAGGGTGGTCTCGGCGCGGAAGATGGGCGGTAAAATGAAAAACACGGAGATGCCGGCAATTACAACGGCTACAGTGGGGACGATGAGTATTACCATTATGTACTTGCGGATGATGGAAAATACTTGCCTGAGGTCTAGTGTTACTTCGTCGTCAAATTCACGTCTCTCCATAAAGGGCCCCTCTCAAGATGAAATGTTCTACTACTATCTTCGACAAATAAGATAGGAATCCTGCCCTTATTTTTCGACAAGATTCGACAATCTTCGACAATTACTTACCTTAAATGTCAATCTGCAGGAAAAAGGCAACGACCTGATGATAACATGTCTGTGACACAGTTGTCAAACTTCTGCAACACAAAAAACGTCCGCACCGCGGACGTCTATCTTATCTCTTGCTTCTTATTTCTTCTTTTCCTTGCTTCTTATCTCTTGCCTCTTGCCTCTTGCCTCTTGCCTCTTGCCTCTTAAATCATGCTTCTATTTTCTTGCCTCTTGCCTCTTGAATGGTGGGCGATGACGGGCTCGAACCGCCGACATCCTGCTTGTAAGGCAGGCGCTCTCCCAGCTGAGCTAATCGCCCATATGCGCTCTCTTTACTTCTTCTCGTGCCTCTTACTTCTCTTATCCAACTTCTAACTTCTTGCCTCTTATTTCTTGCCTCTAACTTCTTGCCTCTTACTTCTCTTATCCAACTTCTTGCTTCTTATTTCTTGCCTCTTGTCTCTTGAAATGGTGGGCCCACTAGGACTCGAACCTAGGACCAATCGGTTATGAGCCGACCGCTCTGACCAACTGAGCTATGGGCCCAAAAATGGCTCCTCAGGTAGGACTCGAACCTACAACCTATCGGTTAACAGCCGATTGCTCTGCCATTGAGCTACTGAGGAATCTCTGACACAAGAACAATTATACGCAAAACGCGCCTTGTCGTCAATGAAAAATTGCGCTAAAAATTATTCTAAGAAGTCTCGTAGCCACTTGCTGCGGCTCGGGTGGCGCAATTTGCGCAGTGCCTTGGCCTCGATTTGGCGGATGCGCTCGCGCGTGACGCCAAACTCATGCCCTACTTCTTCTAGGGTGCGCGGCCTGCCGTCCTCTAGACCAAAGCGCAGCCGCAAGACTTTTTGCTCGCGCACTGTTAAAGTCGAAAGGGTGTCTTCAAGCTGCTCGCGCAACATGGCATAGGCCGCCGACTCCGCGGGAGCGGGGGCGTCTTCATCGGGGATAAAATCGCCTAGGTGCGAGTCCTCTTCTTCACCGATGGGTGTTTCGAGAGAAACGGGCTCTTGCGCAATTTTATGAATTTCGTGCACGCGCTCAACGGGCATGCCCATTTCGGCGGCGACTTCTTCGGGGGTGGGCTCGCGACCTAGCTCTTGCAAGAGCTGACGCGTCACACGGATGAGTTTATTAATCGTCTCGACCATGTGCACGGGTATGCGAATGGTGCGGGCTTGGTCGGCGATGGCGCGGGTTATGGCTTGGCGAATCCACCAGGTGGCGTAGGTTGAGAATTTGTAGCCCTTGCGGTAATCGAATTTCTCAACGGCCTTCATGAGACCAAGGTTGCCTTCCTGGATTAAGTCAAGAAACAACATGCCCCGGCCTACATAGCGCTTGGCGATGGAGACGACGAGGCGCAAGTTAGCCTCTACCAAGCGACGCTTCGCGTCCATGTTGCCGCTCTCCATGCGTTTGGCCAACTCTACTTCTTCGTCGGAAGTAAGGAGAGGCACGCGGCCAATCTCTTTAAGGTACATACGAACCGGATCATCGAGGCGCACACCATCGGGTATGCCGATTTCACCCTGCTCTACCTCTTCATCGGGAATAACGGCGCGCAAGATGACTCCGTCTGGCTCAATGGGCACCAAGGCCTCGTTCAGCCCACGCTCAGGGACCACGTCGATGCCTAGGCCCGCTAGCCCCTCATATAGCTCCTCGATTTGATCTGGTTCGAGCTCCACTTCATTCAGCTGGTCGCTCACTTCCTTGTAGGTGAGCACCCCGCTCTTCTTCCCCCGCTCAATCAGGTTCTTAATAGCTTCAAGCTGAATTTCTTTCTTGTTCAAGGAAACAACCCCCCCAGTTGGGCAACTCTCTCTATCTAAGTTTCTTCTTACGGAGAACTGCGTCGGTACGTTCTTTTAACCATTGGTTTCTTTCTTCGCTACTTTGGGCCGATTCTATCTCGCGGTCAATTTGCGCTATCTGCAAAGACAGACTATGCTCTTCTAAAGCGATAAAACATTCATTCGCCATGCTAGTAGTGTTTTCCTCTAAAATTTGCTCACTTAGCGCAATAAGAAGTTCGGACTTTAAGATGCCCTCTAACTCGTGTGCCAGAGCTACCGGATCATCGGCTAAGGTGAGGTCTTCGGCCATCCACGCTGCTAAGAGACGATGCTTGTCATCGCTAAACCCTAGGTCACTCCACCGGCGAGCGATTTCGCCGCGCAGCAGGGGCTGTGTGGCCATGAGGTAGAGCAGGGTGCGGGCCGCCTTAAGCCAACCCGCCTTGGGCAACGCCACATCTTTACCAGAAATATTATGCCGCCCTTTGGAAAGTTTATCCGAACTAGGTGATTTACCCATGACTTTAGCTAGTTCCTGCCGAAAAGACTCCCGCGGCAGGTGGTACTGATGCATAACTTTATCTAAGTAGCCTTCTCGCTCTACGGCGTTCTCGACCTCGGAGAGCAGCTTGGCGACACTGGCCGCAAAAGCACCCCGCCCTTCTGGGGTAAGCGTATCGTGCGACTTGGCAAGACTGGCAATGCGGTACTCTGTAAAGGGTATGCTCTCTTGCGATACTCTGACCAAAAAATCCTCTTTGCTGTGGGTGCGCAAGTAGTCGTCTGGGTCTTTGCTCGTGCCTAAGCTGGCGACGCCGCCACTAAGACCTAGGCGACGCACTACTTCAATGCCCCGCATGGTGGCGGCCACACCCGCATCATCGGTGTCATAACAGAGTATAAGGCGATCGGCGTAGCGCTTTAAGATCGTCACTTGTTCTATAGTTAGCGCCGTGCCAAGCGACGCCACGACATTGTCTAGGCCGTGCTTCCACGCTGCTATGGCATCCATGTACCCCTCCACTATGACGGCATACCCTGCTTTAGAGATAGCCTTGCCTGCCCTATCTAGCCCATAGAGCTCATGTCCCTTGTGGAATAGCTTTGTCTCGGGCGAGTTTAGGTACTTAGGCTGCGTGTCATCGAGCACACGACCCCCAAAGGCTATGACCTGGCCCTGGCGATTACGAATAGGGTACATGATACGATGCCGAAAACGGTCGTAGAGGCCCTTATCCCCCGCTACAGCTAACCCTACCCGCAGTAGCTCTTCTGGCGTGAAGCCGTCTTTCTCGGCGCGCTCGAGCAGGGTGCGCCATGGCGGCAGGCTGTAGCCAATTTTAAGCTCGGCCATAAGTTCGGGGGAAAGGCCCCGCTTGATTAAGTATTCGCGTGCCTCACGCCCTAAGGAGGCGTTCTGCAGTTGGCGGTAGTATATGTCGGCCGCCCACTCCATGACCCTGATATCGCGTTCGCGCTCACGGCGCTTGGCCAAGAACGCCGCATCATCGACTTGACTAGTGGGCATCTCGAGCCCCGCTCTTTCGGCGAGACGTTCTAAGGCTTCGTTAAAGGACAGCTTGTGGTGCTCCATGAGAAAGCTGAGCGAATTGCCCCCGGCGTGGCAACCAAAGCAGTAGTACATTTGCTTTTCGGGGCTGACTTTAAAAGAGGGGGTTTTCTCCCCATGAAAAGGGCACAACCCCCAGTAATCTCGGCCCTTCTTGTTTAGACGCACGGCTTCACCGACCACCTGCACTATGTCGGCGCTAGAGCGCACGAGCTCGACAAATTCTCTAGGGTAACTTGGCATGCGGCCACCTTTCTGCCGAAGCTTTATGCCGGCTTACTTGTCGGAACGCTCACGGCGATTGTAGTACTCAATAATCTTTGAGGCGGTTTCTTCAACGGCTTTCTTGGTGACGTCAATTATTCTACACCCGGCTTTGCGCATCACGCCTTCGCCGAAAGAGAGCTCTTCTCTGATGCGCTCGAAGCTAGCATAGCTAGCATTACTGGCCAGGCCAAGGGCCTTTAGGCGTTCTTGCCGGATGGCTTGGAGCTCATCGGCCCTAATGGTTAAGCCAAAGATGCGCGCGGGGTCCACCAGAAAGATTTCTTCTGGTGGGTTGACCTCGGGTACGAGAGGCACATTGGCGACGCGGTACCCGCGATGCGCGAGGTACATGCTGAGGGGTGTCTTGGAGGTGCGTGACACGCCAAGCAAGACTAAGTCGGCCTTGAGCAAGCCGCGCGGGTCTTTGCCGTCGTCGTACTTTACGGCAAACTCCACCGCCTCGACTTCGCGGAAATATTCTTCATCTAACTGATAGATACGCCCAGGCTGAAGTTTGGGTAACGACTGAGCGATGGTCGCCAAGCCGTCCATCATGGGCCCTAGTACGTCGACCACACCTACCCCCGCTGCGGCGCAGCGGGTATTTACATGCTGCCTAAGCTCGGGCAGCACCAGGGTATGGATGACGAGAGAGCGATGCAGCTTGGCCTCGTCGACTACTTCATCTAGCGCCTCGATACTTGAAACGTAGGAAATGCGCTTGTACTCCATATGATTGTCAAACTGACTGACGGCAGCACGGGCCACACGATGTGCTGTCTCGCCTAACGAGTCAGACACAACATAGAGGACGCTCTTTCTCTCCACAATACAACCTCCTAGCGTATTTCCGCCACTTCGGCGAGTAAGGCATTGATGGTACGCAGTGAAATGACCCCGGTCACCTCGAGGTGCTGGCCAGCTGCTGTCTGTACTACTTTGGTGACCGGTAGCGAAGTTAAACCATGGGTTCTGAGCTTACGCGTGGCGGACAAAATGGTTTCGTCCGGTTGTAGAGTCACCAAGTTAGCGCTGCGGGTCATAATGACACTGACTGGCATTCTGTGTAGGTCGACCTGACCGATGGAGCTACGCAGGAGGTCGCTCTGCGAGAGTGCGCCTAGGAGACGTGCAGCCTCGTCGACCACAAAGAGGGTGTTGGTGTCCTCGACAAAGGTGGCCACGATGGCATCATACAAAGAGGAAGTGGCCTTAACTACTACGGGTACGCTCTGTACTTCGCGCACACAGAGTTCTAGGAGACGGGCTAAGGCCTCCCCCCCCTGCTCTCGACCAGCGTAAGTGTAGCCCACCCGCGGGCGGGCTTCTAAGTAGCCGGACATGGTCAGGATGGCGAGATCGCCCCGTATGGTGGCACGCGACACTTTTAGTTCGGCGGCGAGGTCTTCGGCAGTGATAGGCTGAGACTGCTTTACTCTCTCTAAGATGCTACCTTGCCGTGGCGTAAGTTGCATGGCTTCACCTCGTTCCCCTTCGTAGCTCCGCCAAAAAGGCACGACTCTCGGGTGTTCGCTCTAACTTGTGGGTCATGATGCGGTCTAGTAGCACAGCCACCTCGCGCTCGGCGGGCGCGGGCTCCGGCCATGTTTCCAGGCGGCGCCAGCTGCCTTCGCTTAATGCCAGGAGCAAGTGATGAGCTTCTTTACTGACAGTGACCAGACTTTGGCTCTGCGCTCTGTTGCTGCAGGTGGGACAGAGAAACCCTGGAGCCGCCAGCACAAGTTTTTGGCCTGCCTCACTGCCGCATTCCATACAATGCTCCACGCTGACGGCGAAACCGAGCCGGCTTAGCAAACGAAGCGTAAAGAACGCCAAAAGCAGCTCGTGGCGCTCACTATGACACAAGATATGAAGGCAGGCCGTGAGTAGACTTAGGATGTCGTCATGGCTCTGCCCATCGACCAAAGATAAATCCACGAGCTCCATCATGTAGAGGCCAAAGGCAATTTTGTCTAAGTTCTCACGCAGGGGGCGAAAACCCTCGACCATCTCTACCTGACTTAGGGTGTAGAGAGATTTTCCTTGGTAGAGGGTGAAACGCAGGTGCGAGAAGGGCTGGGTGACAGACGCAAAACGACTCTGTACCTTGCGGGCACCTTTTGCTACCGCGCGCACCTTGCCATGGCCGGCGACCAGTATTAAGAGTAGCCTATCCCACTCCCCCAAGTTGTAAGACCGGAGCACTAGGCCTTCGCCCTTAAGTTGTGGCATTCTGAGCTTGGCTTTCCTCCACAATGGCTACGCCAGAACTAGTACCAATGCGATTAGCGCCAGCGGCAACGAAGGCGAGCAAAGTATCTAAATTGCGTACTCCCCCCGAGGCCTTGACCATAACGTCGGGGCCGACGGTGCGGCGCATAAGAGCGACGTCGGGCAAGGTAGCGCCAGCGGGGCCAAACCCGGTAGAGGTCTTGACAAAAGCTGCCCCTGCTCTTTTAGAGGCGCTGCACACGGCTATCTTTTCTTCGTCATTTAGGAGGGCGGTCTCAAGAATAACCTTGACGCCAACAGGCGCGGCTGCGAGTACCACGGCACGAATGTCGGCTTCTACTTCGGCCCACATACCTGCCTTAGCCCAGCCGATATTAATGACCATGTCTATTTCGCTGGCCCCGTCTAAAATGGCTTGCTTGGTTTCTTGGCACTTGCTATAGGTCGAAGTGGCGCCTAATGGGAAGCCAACCACGCTGGCGACATGAATATCGTCATGAACGATGCTCTTAACCAAGGGCACGTAGCAGGCGTTGACGCACACAGCCGCAAAACCGTACTGATTGGCTTCGTGGCAGAGCTTTTCGATGTCGCGCGGGGTGGCGTCGGCCTTTAGTATGGTGTGATCGATATATTTTGCTACTTCTCTTGCTTGCATCCCAACACTACCTTTCTCTCTCGTAACCAAGGCGCTGAATGTCGAGCTCTTTGTTGCGCCAACCCTTGCGTACCTTTACCCACAATTCTAAGTGGACTTGACTGCCTAGCAAGGCCTCCATATCACGGCGTGCGGCTATGCCGACGGCCTTAAGAAGTGCGCCCTGCTTGCCGATGACTATGCCTTTTTGCGACTCGCGCTCGACATAGATGTTAGCTGAGACATGCACGAAGTTGCCCTTGTCGGCCATGCTCTCGACAACCACAGCTAGGGAATGCGGCACTTCATCGCGCGTTAACTCTAACAGCTTCTCTCTGATCATTTCAGCCGCCACAAAACGTTCGGGCTGATCGATAATCATATCGGTGGGGTAGTACTGGGGCCCTACGGGCAGGTTTAGCCGCATGTAGGCTAAGAGATCGTCTACCCCTTGGCCCTGCAAGGCCGAGACGACAAAGACAGCCTTGAACCGATAAACGCCCAAGTAGGCATCGAGAGTGCGCCTAACTTCGTCGGCAGAAACGGTATCGGCCTTGTTGACGACGAGAACTACATGGGCGTTCTCTGGGAACAAGTCGATGATGTGCTGGTCACCCTTGCCTACGCTCGTGCTAGGCTCGACCACAAACCAAGCCTGATCGACCTCGGACAAGCTGCTGACCGCGTTTTGCACCAGTTGCTCGCCTAGCTTGTGCTGTGGCTTATGTATGCCTGGCGTGTCCAAAAAAACGACTTGCAAGTTGTCCTCTGAGAAAATGCAGCGAATTTTGTTACGGGTGGTCTGCGGCTTGTCGCTGACGATAAGTATTTTTTCGCCTAGTACCCGATTTAGCAGTGTGGACTTGCCCACATTAGGCCGGCCTACCACGGCCACAAAACCTGAATGAAACGTCAATTGATTTCCCCCTTTGTGAGCGACTGCGGACCAAAAGAATCGGGCAGTAATTTGGCAAGGCTTGTCTCGTGCACTTGCCCGTCACCGCCCACCAAGTAAACCGGAAAATCCTCGCCAAACTCGCGCAGTACCTGTCGACAGGCACCGCATGGTGAGGGCAGGCCTTTCTCGATAGCGATGGCCACGGCCTCTATAGAGCGCGGCGCACCGGCAGAAATGGCTGCAAACACGGCAGATCTCTCGGCACACATGGAGAGCCCGTAGGAAGCGTTCTCGACATTGGCCCCTAGGTAAATTTGGCCCCCACTCAAAATCGCCGCACCTACTCTGTAGCCAGAGTAAGGTGCGTACGCTCTGGTTAGGGCCTCTTGTGCCGCCTTAATCAATTCATTGTGCATGGTCTTTTTCCACCTCTTAAATCACTAGTATACCATTATTCCCACCCCGCCCTACCTAGACGGCAAAAAAGCTGGCAAGGTCATGTTACGCACCGGCACAACATCGACTTGTACCCCTCGCGTAGTGAGCAAGCTTGCTCTCACGAGACTGAGACTTGAATATAGTACGGCACTATCGCCCACGGCTTCGATGAGTACTGGGTCCACTACAATGGGACGCTGGTTCACCAGTATGACCGGACCGGCACAGCGTATAGAAGAAGTAGCGATAAGACGCTGTTCGCCTACGGCAATACCCGAGGCACCTGCGGCCAGCAACTCGTTGACAATATCGCGCACATCGCCATCGTGGACAATCTCTGCGGCATCAAGACCCCGAAAAGCGTCAAAAACCTTGATGCGCACCCCGGCACCAGTCAAGGGCAGGTGCCCCGCTTGGGTACGTAGAGCCTGCAGCTCTAGGCGCAGGGTAGCGGCTTCTTGCTCTAGCGAGGTCAACCGGTCGGTAAGTGAGCGCGGCAGGGGTGCACGTACCTGCCCATTTTCGATCTCTATATTAATGAGGGAGAAATTGCGTGCTAGGGCGCGGTGGCCGTTTAGCTCCCTTAGAAGCGCTGGCGTAACCATGTCGGGCGGACCTTTAACGAGCACCTCGCGCCCTTCCTCGCGGCTAACGGTGAGCGTCGCCTTGCCCCGCAGGTTCTTTACGGGACCTTGTGTGCGTAACAGGGTGACGATGGCCTCGCGCCGCAAATTTTCGGCTTCTCTCGCCATCACCGTCTGCGCCTCAAGTATCCCCCGCTGCAAAGACTGCGATACTTCGTCTGCCGTGCGAGCCTTGTTCACCTCAAACAGCATCACCGCCAGGGTGTCTTGCATGGCCCGATTCTTATCTAAGCCATCACTCTCCGCGATTCTCGTCAAATGATCGATAACGAGTTCTGCCCCAGCGCGTGCAGTGGCCGCAGCATCGGCCTCCCCCGGCAAACGATAGAGGTTGAAACTACGCCCGAGCATAAGGGTATTAATGAGTAGGACGACCGCGACGACCATCGTAAGCCAAGGCCGCTCTCTCTGCAACACGCTTACTTTCACTGTTCTACGCCCCCCTGTACAGGTAAACATGGCCTACCTACATGCCTACTATACTGCATTATATAGCGCTCGAGGTTGATACATGTGTAGAACTGCCTAGTAACAGCTAACGCCAGAGCGTATAGAGCCGCGGCCAAAAAACAATGGCGCCAATAGCGACTGCGGTGAGCGCGGCAATGAGTACACCCCCGGCAGCAAGACGCTTAGAGAGGGCCGCGAGGGGATGAAAGTTGGGCTCGACTAAGTCGACCACGCGCTCCACAGCAGAATTTAGCATTTCGCTAGTGATAACCAGCCCGGCGGCGAGCAGCACTAAGGCCCACTCCCATCTGTTTAGCCCCGCGTACCAAGAGGCGCCGAGCAGAATAAAGAACACGGCAAAATGAATGCGCATGTTTTTTTCTTCTCTGAAGGCGGTGGCTATGCCTATGAGGGCGTCTCTAAAGCTATCGGTAAGGCGGTGCGGGGCTTTCATCGCTCCATACCAAGGTGGAGCGTCGAACGCTCCACCCCAACGCTCTCTAACAGGGCTTCGGTCACGGCTTTCATTTCGCCTTCGTTTTCAAGATCATGGTCTAGGCCGGCAATGTGGGCCAGCCCATGAGCCAGCAAGAAGGCAATTTCGCGCTCTAAGCTGTGGCCAAAAGACGTGGCTTGGGCCGCGGCCCTCTCTAGCGAAATGACGATATCGCCAAGTAGTAGTGGCTTGTCTGCCGTAGCTAGATGGGGCTCGCCTGAGGCGGCGAAAGCAAAGGACAAAACATCAGTGGGCCCAGCTTTGCCGCGATACTCTTGATTTAACTGACTGATGGCCGCGTCATCGACAAAAGCGATGCTGAGCTCACTATGCTCTGGGAAGTTAAACACTTCTGCCGCTCGTGCCGCGACACGGTGCAGTAGATCGTCAATAGCGCTGGGGAGTGATAGTTGGTCTTGTTCGTTGCTCCATAGTACCTGCATCGAGCATCATTCCTCCTTGCTGCTCTGGGTATTCAATCCGCCGGTGAAAGATCCCTGTGAGGTGGCTTATAAAAGCCGAACCGATTTTATCGATATCTCTTAACGTAAGTTCACTTTCATCTAGCTGGCCAGCATGTAGCTTATCGCGCAGTAGGGAGCGCACCCTTTGTTCTATTTTAAGTGGTGTTGGGGCGGTCATCGCCCGTACGGCGGCTTCAACTACATCGGCCAACATCACGATGGCCGCTTCTTTGCTCCTTGGTCGCGGCCCTTCGTAACGGAAGTCGTCTTCTTTGGTATCGTGGTCGGCCTTTTGCGCCTTGTTATAAAAATACTGTACGACTGAGGTGCCATGATGTTCGCGTAGAATATCAATTATTACTTCGGGCAACTTGTGTTGACGCGCTAACTTAACTCCGTCCTTTACATGGCTAGTAATAATTAGTGCACTTAAATGAGGCGAGTAATCGTCGTGGGGGTTTTCGGCCACCAGTTGGTTTTCAATAAAGAAGTAAGGTCGCTCTACTTTACCTGCATCGTGGTAGTAGGCTCCGACCCTAGTGCGCAGGGGGTCGGCACCAACTTGCAGGGCAGCTGACTCTGCCAAATTAGCTACAATCAAACTATGGTGGTAGGTGCCCGGGGCCTCAATGAGCAGGCGCCTCAGTAAGGGATGCTGCGGATTGGCCAGCTCGGCTAATTTGATGCTTGAAACCACCCCAAAGGCGTTCTCTAAGAAGGGCAAGGTACCGATGGTAAGAATGGCGGAGAGCAAGCCATTAGTGAGGCCAAAGAAGGTGTCTCGCAGTGCTAGCTGTAGTACGTCACCTGATAAAAGAGCAAAGGCAGCCACCGTCACGGCATTGACGCCGCCGACTACGAGCCCGCTCTGCACGAGGCTGCGCCTAAGCTCACTACTAGACACGGCATAGATACCAGCAGCCGAACCAAGCAGCGCCACCACGAAAAACCGCGGTTCAAACCCGGTAAAACCGGCCACCAAGAGGCTTAGCGCCACACCAATGCCGATGCCAACTCTGGCATCGACTAGGACGGCAATGAGCATGCTGGCGGCGGCCACCGGCATCAAGTAGCCCGTTACCCCGGCGAGAGCAAAAGAAATAAAGGCTACACCTAGGCAGATGACGGCAATCAGCCCTAGCTGCGCGGTGGAGGCGTAGACAGCACGATAGTGAAAGTACAGATAGGCTAAGGGAAAGAGCAGTATTAAGAGAACTAGCAGCATTACGCCCGCTATGGCGCGAAAATTAAAGCCCGTGCGCAGTAGGCCGAGGTCGCTCAGCAGGGTAATCTCTCTCGTCGTAGCTATTTCACCCTGGCCAATGATTTTTTGGCCCTTCTGCAAGAAAATAGGGCTCACAAGCCTTGCTGCCGCTTCTCTCTCGCGCTCGGTAGCGACCTCGTTCAGGCGCAAATTAGGCGTCATAAGCGGGGGAACTAGGGCTGCCAGTAGGCCCCGCTCATCACTACTAAGGGGCGTCTCGCGCAAGGCCTCGCGCAGGCGTGATCGCGCTAGCTCCATGCCGTCCTCTTTGATGCCTAGCCTGTAGAGAGGCTCTAGTACCTGCGTTAACTCGAGCAGGAGATCTTGTCGAGCGACCGCATCGACCCTGAACCCGATCTTAATGATGTTCTCAGGCAAGGCTAGGGGTAACTGCGCCCGCGCCGCCTCTAGGCGGGCGGCCTCGGACATGTCTGCGGCGGCAATTGTTGCCAAACGCACTAGGGTGTCTTCGACCTTGTCGAGCACCTCGGTCACGGCTGCATTGTCTTGATCGTAGACTTCGCCAACAGCGGCCCTAGCGTTCTGCCTGAGGGCTTCTGTAGTGTACCTGTCTTCAACCCGTCGTGGTGCGCCGACAAAAGAGAGGCTGGCCTGCCCCACTCGCAGTGGGACGCTATCTGGTACTAATGTCGCTGTGAGCATGGCTGCGCAGGAGACGAACACTACCCCCAACAAAGTATAGCGATAGGCCTTGTTCTGCTCCACAAAGCGATGCCACAAAAGCGTGAGATATGACACTTAATCACCTTCCCGTTGGGAACTCTCTCCATAAGCCTGGATAATCTTCTGCACTAGGGTGTGCCTGACTACATCTTGATAGGTGAGGTAGACAAAGGAGATTCCCTCTATACCTGCTAAGACGGCACGGGCGTCATCTAGCCCCGAAAGCTTACCCCTAGGCAAATCAATTTGGGTCACGTCACCAGTGACGATAGCGCGCGAGCCAAAACCCAAACGCGTTAAGAACATTTTCATCTGTTCGGGCGAGGTGTTTTGCGCCTCATCCAAGATAACATAGGCGTCGTCTAGAGTGCGCCCGCGCATGTAAGCTAGGGGCGCAACTTCAATTACGCCTTTTTCCATGTGCTTGGTAAAGGTCTCAATACCCAAGATGTCAAATAGGGCATCATAGAGGGGACGCAGGTAGGGGTCGACTTTATCTTGTAGGTCGCCCGGTAAGAAACCGAGTTTCTCGCCGGCCTCGACGGCGGGGCGCGTGAGCACTAAGCGGCTTACTTCGCGCGCCTTGAGAGCAGCCACGGCATGGGCCATGGCGAGATATGTTTTGCCTGTGCCGGCCGGGCCGATGCCAAAAACAATGTCATGCTTGCGCAGGGCCTCTACATATTGTTTCTGCCCGAGTGTCTTTGGCTTTACCTGTTTGCCGCGAAAAGTCTGCACGACCAAGCCGTTAACTAATTCACTCATTTTGATGCCCTGCGGAGCTTCTGCTAGCCGCAAGAGGTAGGTGACATCGCCAAGGCTAAGGCTGCCGCCGCTACGTAAGAGTTCGAGCATGCCCCTGACAACGTCTTCTACTTTGCGAACATTTTCGCGAGCACCCGTAATCAATAATTCGTTGTCTTTACAGTATATGCCTACAGGAAAAACTGCCTCAATCGCTTTGACATGCTCATCGTGCAGGCCAAGTAGCGCGGCTGCCTCGCTGTTGTCACGGATGACAAGTTTCACTGCTTTAGCTTCGATGCAAATGCCCTCCTCAATGATCTGCATGTGCGACGAACTTACCTATGTCTTCGAGAGTTTCTACGGTGATGGTGACGGTCACCTCTGTTGCCGTTGGCGACCATTCTTCATGGTGTTTTCTTTCGACTATGCGTGCCTGTGGCGGAACAATAAGCCTAAGGTTCTGCTCGGCTTGCGCGCGGGCATCGGCTAGGACTTGCTCGCGCGAAACTGCCTCCATCTGCATTACTTGCTCGCGGAAGGTCACAACTACATGTTCGACGAAAGGCGCCACAATCCTTTTCTCTGTGACGGCATCGTAGTACGGAAAGGGCGATGTCGATACCCCAGAAAGGTGGACTCTCGCCTCGCCCGCACCTAGCCAGGTACCCACAGCTACCCGGCCGGTGAAGCTTCTCTGCTGTCTATGCGTTGTGGCCTGCCCCTTGGCCTCGTACCACACGCGGGCCTCGGCCATGCCAAGAGCATGGACGGGCGGCATAGTCTGGCCATTAATGACCATGCGACCGCTAATGAGCACTTGACCGGCCGTAACAGTAGCATTTGCATTGACCACGGCCTGCCCTGTGTAGGCGATTAAGCGGGTTAGGAGCCCGTTCTTGGCGGCGACTATGTCCCCTGGCGGGCGATGGGGGGGAATGATGGTCTCGCGCTCCACTAGTTTAATTTCGGCCCGACTACCGCGCAAGGAGACGGCCACAAAAACTAACTCGGGGAACTTTACGCGCAGGGCCTGCGTGACCTCCTCTGTTTTTATTCTTTCGCGCCATGCCCCTATATATAAGCCTTGCTCCTTGGCTACTTGGGCTATTTCGGCCGATGATATAGCTACGCTAGGCTCAATGTCGATAAACCAGACAATATTCGAGAGAAGCCAGATAAGCAGCGCAAAGACAAGTATCCCACAGGCAAAAGACCATCGTCGGTACATGCGCTGCATAAAGAACGGTAAGCCATGGCGTCGCACCACGCGCACCGAGCAGCGGTTGCGGCGCGCAAGCTTGCGCATAGCAAAGAAGCCTTTGATGCTGGTAGAGAGAGTAATGTGGTCGTGCCGCACTTTGACTCTCCACAGCGGTAGGAGCAGACGGTGGCAGCTGTTGATAAAGTCTATGCGTCCTTCGCCGCCGATGCGGAGGGTTAGTACGCCAAAGAGAAAGGTCCACCAGTTATTTCTCATGGTTGTCTGTCTCATACCTTAGTATAGTGATCTTGCCTGCCACGACTACTTCCTCTCGCCCTATACTGAGCAAGGTCAAATCGTCCCCTTGTATCGTAAGACTACCTCCTTTAACGGCAATTCTTAAGCCAACGAGCTCGAAAGCCAGTATGCATAGATAGTTTTCTACAATCAAGTGCCTGTTGCCCACCATGGTCAGGCGTGGCAAATTAAAGACCATTTCTTCCGGCATATCGAGCATCGAGTTAAAAAAGCCCCGCCACCCCCGCATAGTCAGCCCCCCTCTCTTCAACTTATGTCTTTAACAGCCGGGGAATAACAAAAGACGCCCGGAAGGGCGTCCGTTGCGGAGAGGGCGGAGGGTCGTGATACTTGCCATGTCTTTAGGCAAGGTGTGGCAAAGTTATGATGAAGCGCGTGCCGCGCCCTGTTTCACTAGCTACGCTGATCTTACCCTTGTGCAGTTCGATGAGCTCTTTGACAATGGCTAGACCCAGGCCACTGCCTCCGTGCAGGCGGGTGCGCGAGCTGTCGGAGCGATAAAATCGCTCCCAAATATGGGGCAAAGACTCGGGGGGTATGCCACAGCCTGTGTCATGGACGATGATCACGGTCTGCCTTTCATCTTGTTCTACCGAAATGCCGACTTCATGGCCGGCGCTGGTATAGGCGAAGGCGTTCTCAAAGAGATTGTCGAGCACCTGCTTCATGCGGTCTGGGTCAGCTAGGAGAGAGCCTGTGGCGTACACACTTTCTACAAAAGTGATGCCGTTTTTTTCGGCTAGGCGCCGCCAGGGGGTTACCACTTCTTCGATGTAGTTCATGAGCGGCAGCGGAAGCCGGCGGAGTGAGAGCGTGCGCGCGTCGCTTTGCGCCAAAGTAAGGAGGTCTTGACTGATACGACCGAGCCGCAGCGTCTCGCTAAGGGCCACGCGCAGATACTCTGATTTAGCCTTTTCGTCTACGGCCACGCCATCGAGAACAGCCTCTATATAGCCTTGTATATGGGCTAGAGGCGTGCGTAGCTCATGTGAGACGATGGCCACAAAACCCCGCCGCGCGTCCTCGAGCTCTTGGCGCGAGCTAATGTCAATAAGGACAGCCACTGCACCCCACACTTTTTCGCGACTGACAAGTGAAGAAGCTCGCACCAGCAAGGTGCGCTCACCGAGCTTTAATTCTTCTTCTACCTGTTCGCTACCCTGTGATGACCACGCCAGACGCAAGGCGCGCGATAATTCTAGAGAGGACTGATTATATTTGAGTAATTCTCTGGCCACTGGGTTTATTTGCAGTACAGCCCCATCCGCCCCAAAGAGAACCACGCCTTCAGTCATGTTTTGCAGGATGCCATGAGCCTGCTCCTTCTCTTGCGCGAGCTCTGTTACAGCTGTGGCCAAGTTGTGGCGCAAGGCGTTAAACCCATCTCCCAGAGAGTCAATCTCGGCTATGCCCGTCGGCAGAATGCTGCCTGTATAGTCTCCCCGCGACAACCGGGTAGTGGCCATGGCTAAGGCTCCTAGGGGCGCCGTCATACCTTTCGCCAGCCAAAAACTTAAGAGTAGCGCACCAAGTACGCCGGCTAAGCCCGACAGCGCAATGGTGCGTCTTACTTCAGCCATGGCTTGGTCAATGCCAGCTAGGGGCGAGTGAATGTAGATGGCCCCTATGGTTATGTTGCGCTGCACAACGGGTATGCCCACCAGCAGGTACGGAGCTTGCAGCAGGTGGTGGGTTTGCCTGAGAACGATGGCCTCGCCGCGCCCGAGCTTGCGCCATTCCTCCACAGGCAAGGCACGTCCCACCAAGCGTGCCATGGGTGCAGAAGACGCCACGATTACGCCCTCATCGTTGACCACCCAAAAGTCTTCGTCTACTACTTGGCGAAGGAGGGCCCACTGCCGCAGGCTCATGTTGAAACCGAGGTCTTCGGTGCCGAAACTGAGGGCGATGCGCGAGGCCTGGCGCGACAGGTCGCGCAGCCTTTGCCCCACTACGACATTCTCCACCAGGTAAGCGATAAGAAAACCGCTCACCGAAACGGTGAGGAGCACGACGACCAAGTAACTACCAAAGAGGCGGCCCCACAAACTCTTAGGCATTGTCGCGCACCTCGAACTTGTAGCCAACGCCCCACACTGTCTGCACATAAGAGTATCGCCCCACGCACTCAAGCTTTTGCCTAACTTTCTTGATGTGGGTGTCTACAGTGCGTGAGTCGCCATAAAACTCGTAGCCCCAGACCATATCGAGCAGCTGCTGTCGCGAAAAGACTTGCCCGGGGTGGCGAATTAGCGCCCAGAGGACCTCGAACTCTTTGGCGGTCAGCTCTACGGCCTGTGCGCCTACGGTGACCGAGCGACGGGCATGGTCCATGGTGAGCTCGGCCATGGCAACTACCTGCGAGCGCTCGTCTTCGGGTAGCGTTCGCCTGAGGACCGCCCTCACCCTCGCCACCAACTCGCGCGGACTAAAGGGCTTGGTGATGTAATCGTCGGCACCCATCTCTAGCCCCCGCAGCTTGTCTTCTTCGGTGGTGCGGGCTGTCAACATAATGATGGGCGCCTTAGAACTAAGCCTCACCTGTCGACAAAACTCCCAGCCGTCTATCGCGGGCAGCATAATATCTAGCAGCACAAGGCTGGGACGTTTCTCGCGAAAGAGAGAGAGGCCGATCTGGCCATCGAGGGCGACAAAGACGGTGTACCCCTCGCGCTCTAGGTAGGCTTTCATTAATTCGGCCAAGTAGTTTTCGTCTTCAACAATTAAGATAGATGACACAGAGGAGGCCCCCCTTGCTTCTATAAACGTACACTCTCCACGATTATAATGCGTAATTGTGAATTTTTGTTGTTCAAGAATCTCGTTTCAGAATCTCTAGATATAACAAAAACCCACCTGCCCGAGCTCTGCTGGTCAGTGGGTTTTTATCTATAAAGCACAGTTTATGCTACTCTGCTTTACGTGAATTTACGCTTGCGGGCCGCCTCAGACTTTTTCTTACGGCGCACACTAGGCTTCTCATAATGTTCACGCTTGCGCACTTCGGAAAGTACGCCTGACTTTTGGCACTGGCGCTTAAAGCGCTTGAGTGCTTGGTCAAGGCTTTCGTCTTTCCTTACTTTAACTTCTGACATTAAATTTCCCTCCCTCCGCCACTCACGAATGCTCGGAGAAGTCACGGGTAGTTAATCTATACACTTTCGTAATTATAACCTGCGATTAGGGAGGTGTCAACACGTTAGAAAATACCGCGCACTACTCTTCCTTGAGGGCCGCATACACCCGTTAGTTTGACAGGTCCTTTTTTACGTTAGTTTGACAGGTCCTTTTTTACGGCAAGTCTGAAGACCCTTGAGCTACAAGGCTGCAGGGGTATATTTTTTTAGTTTTTCCTTCATTTTTCAGTAGCATAAATTGGCATAATATGTTATGATGCTAGTAGCTATAGGCTGAAGGAGGTTTTCGTAGATGTACCTCAAGAAATCGTACCGCAAGGACAGCGGAAGAACATATCTTGTGA
>JAGXTJ010000019.1 GCA_018333655.1 Bacillota bacterium
ATCGAAGCCCATGGTGGCTCTGTGTATGTACGCAGTCGGCTAGGTGAAGGCGCGACCTTAGGCTTTACAGTGCCAAATGCTGCCTCGGAAAGGCAATTGTAAAGATTATATTTCATTGGTATAATATAATCTTAGCATTCAGCAATAGACCAAGTTCACAATAACGATTATAATATTGTTGTGTAGACATACATATTTTTTGCCTAAGCTACCCCAATAAGAAGGAGGAAATGTCTTGCGAAAAATCCTATCCATCCTCGTTTTGGCGGTTATGGTTCTGACCGTCCTAGACCTCAGTGCCGCTCCAGCTAGCGCAAACACCATCAACATCGTTTTTAACGGTCGTCCACTGGTGGCTGACGTCGCCCCCGTAATTCGTAACGGGCGCACTTTGGTTCCTTTTCGTGCCATTTTTGAGGCACTAGGGGCCGAGGTAACATGGAACGAAGCCACAAACACGGTAGCCGGCTACAGAGGGCGCCAAGCTGTGGTGCTCGAGATCGGCAACCGTAGCGCTTGGGTAAATGGTCCTAGCACTACCCTAGACGTAGCCCCGCAGATTATTAACGGGCGCACCATGGTTCCCTTGCGCTTTGTCGCCGAAAGCATGGGCGCACAAGTTGAGTGGGTGGCTGCCGCTAACCGCGTCGCCATTACTGCCACTCTGCCCACTCTTCCCGCCGTTGGTGGCGTCATTACGCACGGACGCATCGCCGACCCTGTAGTGTTAAACCCCATCTTGGCTAATGATACTGAATCTAACTTTATCTTGAGCCGGACTCATATTGGTCTGGTACGCCGCGACCAAAACGGTGAGTTAATTAACGCCGTAGCCGACAGATGGCAGTGGATACCTGCAGAAATGACCTGGCGTTTTTGGCTACGCCCCGGCCTGAAGTGGCACGATGGTCGCCCCCTAACAGCCCGCGACGTCAAATTTACTTTTGACGCCATTCGCCATCCGCAGTATACCGGCCGCCGTCAGGGCGACTTGCTTTCGGTGTCTGATATTGTAGTTGTCAACGACCATGTTGTAGACTTTAGACTTCGCAATACTGACGCCACCTTGCTTGGACGTCTCTCCATGGGGCTAATTCCCCAGCATGTTTTCGAAGGCACTGCCATCAGAGATATGGCTGCGCACAACTACAGCCGTCAGCCTATTGGTGCTGGTCCCTACCGCTTTGTCCGCTGGGTGAGAGGGCAATTCGTAGAGCTAGAGCGTAACCCCGACTGGCATCTCGATGGTCCTTTCATCGCCAGAGTCATTGTTAAAACTTACCCCGATTCTAATGTTCTGCACGCCGCGTGGGAAAACGGCGATATCGATTGGGGCGCCGCCATTCCTCCGGACCAAATCGACACCGTTATGGCTAGATTTGCTAATACGGCTAATTTCCATGAGATACCCGCCATCTTCGGCTACGACTATGTCGGATTGAACTTCCTAAATCCCATCTTGAGTGATCTTAGAGTGCGTCAAGCCTTGATGTACGGAGCAGACCGCGAGGCCATCGTGCGCTCAGTATATAATAATCGTGCCGACCTAGTGCACGGTAACCTCGTGCCTTCGCACTGGGCCCATAATCCTAACCTCTATCCCTATCGCCACAACCGCTTCCGCGCCATAGAACTTCTCAGGCAGGCTGGATTTACGACAGTTGGTCGCGATGGTATTCGCACTAATGCGGCAGGGCAGAGACTGTCTTTCCGCTTCCTCATCCGCACGGGTATCCCCGAGCGCCACGACACCTTGGCCATGCTCACTAGCCAGTGGCGCCTCATCGGTGTTGAGCTGCGTCCTGAAGTCCTTGAATGGTCAGTACTCGTGGAGAGGCTGAACAGGGCTGATTTTGACATGAACATCATGGGTTGGAGTTTTTCCGAGGAACCAGATTCCTTCACCGCCTTCCATTCTTCGCAAGGGCGCGACCCAGCCACCGGTCTCAATCGCGGCATGAACAATATGCAACTGAATGACGCTGAAGTAGATCGCCTTATTATGCTAGGTCGCACCACCATGGATGACGCTGAGCGCAGAACTATCTACCAACAGCTCGAAGTGCGTCTCAACCAAGTGTTGCCATATGTATTTCTCCAGGCACGTAATGGCGTCGTCGGCATCCACAGACGCATTCAAGGCGGAGTTATCGGCACACGTGGGTTGTCCTTCCCAGAGACCTTGTTCATTGCCCCCGGCAGATAGTCTAGACTAACATCATGCAGTAAAGCCGCCGATAAGTATCGGCGGCTTTTAAATGTGTTATAAAATGGTCTTGACAAGGCCATAATTGTATGTGTATAGTAACAATGTGCACAAAGCGTGCACATTGAGCTAGGGCAATTATGGTATTTTCGGGGAGGTGCAACTTGTATACGGCCGCCATTACCGGCACAGGCGCTTACTTGCCTACACGCATTATGACGAACAATGAACTGGAAAGTGTCGTCGATACTACAGACGAATGGATTGTCTCCCGCACAGGGATCAAAGAGAGGCGTCTCGCCGCACCAAATGAGGCGACATCAGATTTAGCATATCACGCGGCGATGAAGGCTCTAGAGAGTGCAGGCTTAGCCGGTGCGGACATCGACGCCATTATCGTGGCCACGGTAACGCCGGACATGCTCTTCCCTTCAACAGCCTGTCTTCTGCAATCTCGTCTCAAGGCGACGAAAGCGGTAGCCTTTGACCTCAGCGCCGCCTGCACGGGCTTTGTCTATGGTTTAGAGCTCGCTCGCCATGCCATCTATGCGGGAACTTGGCGACATGTACTAGTTGTGGGCGGAGAGACCCTCTCGCGCATTGTCGATTGGCAGGACCGCAATACCTGCGTGCTTTTCGGCGATGGTGCGGGGGCCGCAGTCGTCAGCCGTGGTGAAGATGGCACTCATCTGGGCACGCCACTAATGCGGGCCCGCATCCTTGGAGTGCACCTTGGTTCCGATGGTTCACAGGGCGATGTTCTAACTATGCCCGCAGGGGGGTCGCGAACCCCGGCCACAGTCGAATCCGTACTAGCTAGGCAGCACTTTGTGCATATGAATGGTCAGGAAGTATATAAGTTCGCCGTGCGCATTGTCGGTGAGGCCGCGGGAGACCTTCTTGCCAAACTCGGATTAGGCTTTGGGGATATCGACTACTTCATCCCTCATCAGGCCAACCTACGGATTATCGAAGGTTTTACCAAGCGCCTGAAACTTGCTCCCGAGAAGGTACTTATCAATGTCGAGAAATATGGCAATATCTCCTCGGGCTCAATACCAATTGCCCTTCATGAATTTGCGCCAACTTTTAAAACAGGGCAGAAAATTATGCTGATTGGGTTTGGTGGCGGTTTGACTTGGGGAGCATGTTTGCTGGAATGGTAGGTGTGTGGTATGCGCAGACTAACATCTTTAATTAACATAAAGTACCCGATTCTGCAGGGTGGGATGGCCTGGGTAGCGACGGCTCCCCTCGCCGCAGCCGTCTCGGAGGCCGGAGGCTTAGGGATTATCGGGGCGGGGAATGCGAGTGCAGAGTGGGTGCGACAGGAAATACATCGCTTGAGGGAACTTACCGCCAAGCCCTTTGGTGTCAATGTGCTCCTACTGTCTCCCGAGGTGGAAGCAGTGATGAAAGTGGTGACGGAGGAGCGTGTGCCCGTTGTTACTACGGGGGCGGGTAGTCCTGGCCTCTACATGGCTGCGCTCAAAGCGGCCGGCTGTATTGTTATCCCGGTGGTGGCATCGTTGGCCATGGCGCGGCGTTTAGAGCGCCAAGGTGCCGACGCTCTAATTGCCGAAGGCAGCGAGGCCGGCGGTCACATCGGTGAGGTAGGCACGTTAACGCTCGTGCCGCAAATTGTGGACGCCGTAGGCATACCTGTCGTGGCGGCGGGAGGAATCGCCGATGGCCGTGGTATGGCAGCCGCCTTTGTTCTGGGTGCTGAGGGTGTGCAGCTAGGCACGCGCTTTATATGTAGCACCGAGTGCGAGGCGCATATCAATTACAAACAAGCCATTGTCAATGCTTCTGAGAGAGATGCAGTAGTGTGCGGAACTTCAATCGGTCACCCCGTGCGAGCATTGAAAAATAATCTAACTCGTGAACTGGCGGAGCTTGAGAAAAGCGGTGCGAGCTTTGCTGAACTGAGCGCACTAGGCAGCGGCAGGCTGCGGCTGGCTTTTTCTACAGGTGACATGGAGAACGGCTCGGCCATGGCGGGGCAGTCAGCTGGCCTCATCAAGGACATACTTCCGGTTGGTGAAATTATCTCGGCCTTGATTGCCGAAACGGAAAAAATCTTCGGGAGGGACATATGGACAAGTTAGGCTTTCTCTTTCCCGGACAGGGGAGTCAGTACGTAGGCATGGGCCTAGACTGGGCAGGTAAATTTAAGGAAGCGGCAGAGGTTTTTGAGGAGGCCGATTTGGCACTTAACTTTTCGCTCTGCGAAGTGATATGGGAAGGACCAGTCGAATTCTTAGCCCAGACTGAAGTAACCCAGCCTGCCCTCCTGACAGTTAGTACCGCTATTTCACGCGTGCTTAAGGCGCATGGTATCGTGCCGCAGGCGGCGGTGGGGCTTTCTTTGGGTGAATACAGCGCCCTCGTCGCCGCAGAAAGCCTTAGCTTTAGTGCCGCCATAAGACTAGTAAGGGAACGTGGGCGGCTTATGCAGCAAGCAGTTCCGCTGGGGCAGGGCAAAGTAGCCGCCATAATGGGGCTTGAGACGCACATAGTGGAAGAAGCCTGTGCCAACACTGCCGGCTTGGTTAGCGTAGCCAACTACAATTGCCCTGGACAGGTAGCCATTGCGGGGGAGGCACAGGCGGTCGCAGAGGCTATGCAAAAATGCCAGGAGCTCGGCGCGAAACGGGTCGTCACCTTGCCAGTCAGTGCCCCCTTTCACACCTCTCTCTTGCGTGGCGCTGGCACTGCCCTGCGGCCGCATTTGGAGAGGGCCAAGCTACTTGCGCCACAGATTCCGGTGGCCAGTAATGTCACGGGAGAGTACTTTGCCCCCCATGACCTTGTTCCTCTTTTGGAGCTACAGGTGAGCAGCCCCGTCAGGTTTGAGGCAGGTGTACGCCGCCTGCTGGCCGATGGCTACACCCACTTTGTCGAGGTCGGCCCAGGCAGCACCTTAAGTTCTTTTATCAAGCGCATTGATAAAGGAGCCACAGTCTACAGCCTCGATAAGGCCGATAGTCTGGAGAGAGTTCTCGAGGTGCTAAGATGAAGATAGCCTTAGTCACCGGAGGGGCAGGGGGGGTCGGCCAGGCCATTTGCCGTGAGCTTGCGGCAAACGGCTTCAGGGTGCTCGTGCACTACAATACCAAGCAAGACGAAGCCCTAGACTTGGTGGCCAGCATACGTAGCCATGGCCAAGAAGCCGAGGTCTGCCATGGCAATTTAGCCAATGAGAGTGAAGTGGCACAGCTTTTTGCCGACATTGCGGCGTCCTATGGCCGGCTAGATGTAGTGGTGAATAACGCCGGCATATCCCGTGATTCGCTCGTTCTCACCATGAAACTTAAAGACTGGCAAGACGTTTTAGACGTCAATCTTACCGCTGTTTTTTTAGTCTGTCGCGCTGCCTCTAGAGTAATGCTCAAGCAGAAAAGCGGCAAGATTATTAACGTAGGCTCGGTCGTCGGGCTAAGGGGCAACATAGGCCAGGCAAATTATGCCGCTGCAAAAGCGGGGCTGGTTGGTTTCACCAAGAGCATGGCCAAAGAGCTCGCCAGTCGAGGAATTACCTGCAATGTTGTGGCGCCTGGCTTTATAGATGCGGGCATGGCGGCGCAGCTTCCCGGTGCGATTAAAGAGGCACTTCTTTCCACAATTCCCCAAGGCCGTCCCGGTACTCCCCGAGATGTAGCGGCTGCAGTGGCGTTTTTGTCTGGTGCAGGTGCTGACTACATCACGGGGCAGGTGCTCTGTGTTGACGGCGGCATGGTAATGTAGAACTCGATGAAAGGAGGTGTAGAAGTGGAGATATTAGAGCGGATGCGTAAAGTCATCGTCGACAAACTTTCCGTAGAGCAGCAAAGGATCGTGCCCACAGCCTCATTTAAGGGCGATCTTGGTGCAGATTCTTTGGACTTAGTGGAACTAGTGATGGGCCTAGAAGAAGAGTTTTCAATTTCCATTCCAGAAGCCGATATGGATAAGATAAGCAATGTGCAAGATGCCCTAGACTACGTAAGTGCTAAGTTAGCCTAAGGGGAGGGAACGATGAGAAGAGTTGTTATTACAGGTCTGGGAGTCGTTTCGCCTATCGGTATAGGGCATCATGACTTCTGGGAGGCATTATTGGCAGGACAATCGGGCGTGGCCAAAATTACGCGCTTTGACGCGACGGATTTTGCCACACAAATCGCCGCCGAGGTCAAGAACTTTGACCCAGCTGCTTACATGGACAAGAAAGAAGCCAAGCGCATGGACCGCTTCGCTCAATTTGCCGTAGCCGCAGCGGGGCTAGCGCTAAAAGACGCCGGAATAGCTGTCAGTGCAGACAACGCGGCCGATATTGGCGTCTATGTCAGTTCCGGTATCGGGGGGCTAGAGACCATGGAGGCGCAGTGGACTGTCCTTAAAGACAAGGGCCCGCAAAAAGTCAGCCCCTTCTTTATTCCCATGATGATCGGCAATATGGGGGCAGGGCAAGTTGCCCTTACCTTTGGTCTCAAAGGGCCTACGAGCAATATAGTGACAGCCTGTGCCAGCGGCGCCCAAGCCGTGGGCGATGCTTTTCGTGTCATTGCGCGGGGGGACTGCGAAGTAATGTTGGCAGGCGGTAGCGAGGGCTCTATCACGCCGCTGTCTGTAGCGGGCTTCAATGCAGCGCGCGCACTTAGCACTAGTAACGACAATCCCACCAAGGCCAGTCGGCCCTTCGACCAAAACCGCGATGGCTTTGTCATGGGGGAAGGTGCGGGAGTGCTCGTACTGGAGAGTCTCGACCATGCTCTAGCCCGGGGTGCCAGGATTTACGCCGAAGTCGCTGGGTATGCCGCGACTAACGATGCCTATCATATTACCTCGCCCGACCCCGAGGCCGCAGGTACGACGAGGTGTATGCGGCTAGCTTTACAAGACGCCGGGCTATCGCCAAGCGATATAGACTATGTAAACGCCCACGGCACTTCGACCGATCTAAACGATCGTTTAGAAACAAAGGCCATCAAAATAGTTTTCGGCGAACACGCCAAAAACCTCGCCATTAGCTCCACAAAGTCCATGATCGGGCATCTACTTGGCGCGGCGGGGGCTGTCGAGCTTATCGCCACGGTGAAGAGCATCTTTCTGGGCGTAGTTCACCCCACCATCAATCTCGAGCACCCGGACCCCGACTGCGACCTAGACTATGTAGCCGAAGGCGCACGGCAGATGCCGATACGCGCCGCTCTCAAGAACTCCTTTGGCTTTGGAGGGCATAATTGCTCCCTGGTAGTCAAACCCGCTCCCTAGACAGCGACACAGGGGACGGCAGACTGATCGACACGGGGGACGGTTCGTTTTGTCGGATGCTCTGCGACAAAACGAAGAACGAAATCGCTGTCGCGATAGCTTAACTTAAAAGAATAAAACGAAAAGGCAACCCCTTTTGTGGTATTGTTTAATCGCCAAACAAAACAATACAAAGGGGAG
>JAGXTJ010000020.1 GCA_018333655.1 Bacillota bacterium
CCAGAGCGGCCGCAGTGCCGGTGGCCGCAAGGGACGCCGCGGTGGCCGCCGCAGCGCCGGGATCGATTACGATTACAGCTACGCCAGCGCCGATGCCGGTACTAAGGCCACCACCAAACTAGGCGATGTCTATGCCGACCTCTTCGCGCAGTTCGGCCTGACCGAGACCAAGAGTGAGAAGGCCGAAACCAAGCCCGCGCCCAAGCCTGAAGTGAAGGCCGAAGCACCTCAACCTAAGCCCGAACCGGCGGCTAAACCCGAGGCTGAGGTCGAGCCCGAAAACGTGATCGATGCGGCTGAAGCCGCCGCGCTCCTTACGGCAGCCTTCCGGCTAGGTAAGCGTCCTAGCTTGGAGCCGGAGAAACCGCGAGAGCCGGAAGAGTCCGAAACGCCTCAGGCCTAAAGTAGCTTTCGCTAGGCTACCCCCGTGCAGTTTGCGGGGGTAGCTGTTTTTTCTAGCCTGACTCGTCGTATTTGTGACACTTGACTATGACCTCGTTTAAGAGCACCTCTCGCGGCACTTCGCTTTTGCATCGATCATATGCAATTGGGCAGCGGCCTGCGAACTTGCACCCCGCTCTCAGATACTCCCCGTACTCGCTATCGGCCAGAGCTATCTTCTCGGTCCATTTCTTCTCAGGATCGTTCTCGGGGACCGACTCGCGGAGAAGTTTTGTGTAGGGGTGCTTGGGGGCAAGGAGCACCTCCTCCACCGGCCCCATCTCGACAATGTTCCCCCGGAACATGATGGCGATGCGATCGCTGACATAATATGCGGTGGCAAGATCGTGAGTAATGTAGAGAACGCTAAGTTTAAACTCCTCCTTGAGCCTCTTAAAAAAGTTCACTATCGACATTCGCAGCGAGGCGTCAGCCATTGACACCGGCTCATCGGCGATCAACAGGGATGGGTTAGTCAAGAGTGCCCGGGCGATGGAGGCGCGCTGCAGCTGCCCACCAGAAAACTCATTTGGGTACCGGCCGTGGACCTCCTCAAAGGAGAGCCCGACGGTTTTGAGTTTTAGGTCGATCAGATCCACGGCATCTTTTCTGCTCCGGATCGTATGGTTATTAAAGTTATGAACCGTCTCGAAGAAGAAGTCATCTACCGGCCTCAGCGGGTTAAAGGTTTCAAAAGGGTTTTGGAAGATGGCTTGGACATCCTTCATAAACTCACGCTGCTTGAGTCGCCATGCCGAGAGGGGCTTGTCTTTGAAGGAGATTTCGCCCGCCGTCGGTTCCTCAAAGCCCAAGACCATCTTGGCGGTAGTGGTTTTGCCACACCCGCTTTCACCGGCCAGGGCAAAGATCTCAGCCGGCCCGACGTGAAACGAGATGTTATCTACGGCGGTGATCTTGGTCCGAGAGAGCATGCTCCCGATAGAGAATGTCTTCGTCAAACTCCTAACCTCAAGGAGCCTCGCCACCTGTGCCTCCTATTAACCAACAGGCGACCCTGCGGTTGCCTTCCAGCTCCACTAACTCCGGCATCCGCTCCCGGCAAGCGTCAAAGGCGTGTGGGCACCTGGGATGAAAGGCGCAGCTACCGGGCAGATTGGCCAGTGAAGGCGGGCTCCCCGGAGCGCTCTCTTTGGCGGCCCGGTCTCCAAATCGCGGCAGCGACTTGATTAAGAACCTGGTATAAGGGTGCTGCGGGTTTTTAAAGATCTCTTTAGTATCAGCTTCCTCGACCACCTTACCCGCATACATAATGGCGATCCGGTCGGCTATATTGGCCTGCACTCCCATATCATGGGTAACTAACACTAGCGTGCTCCCCCACCGTTCCTGAATCTCTTTTAGCAGTTGAATGGCGCCCCGCTGCACTACTACATCCAAAGCGGTTGTGGGCTCATCGGCCAGTATGACCTCGGGCTGCAAGAGCGTGGCAAGGGCGATAGTTACTCTTTGCCTCATCCCTCCCGAGAGCTGGTGCGGATAATAATCCAAGACCTTGAGCGGTAGCCCTAGCTCGCTCAGATGCCGGTCGGTTATTTCCAGCGCCTCTTTCGCTCTCTGCCCCCCAACATGGCTGGCCAGGAAATCTTGGAATGTCGCTCTTAACTTGCGAACCGGATTAAGGATGCTCATAGAGCCTTGCGGAACGTAGGAGATAAACTTCCACAAGAACCTGCGCCGGTCCTTGGGACGCAGTGAGAGCACGTCTACTCCGGCCCCGTCGACTTGATACCACACCTTCCCCCCGATGTGCTGCAATGGCGGCTCGATGTTAGCAAACAACGCCTTGACCAAGGTGCTTTTCCCGCAGCCACTTTCGCCGGCAATCCCCAAGACCTCACCCCGGCCGATGGTCACGTCAACACCATCGACCGCCTTCACCACCACCTGGCGGCCGAAGGCGTGCAGGACATAAGATGTCTGCAACCGTTCGGTTCTTAGCACAACCCCGTCTCTATTCATCGCAGGCCGATCCTCTGAACACGGGCCTTCGGATCAAGATATTCGCTTAAGCTCACCGAGAGCAGATATAGGCTTACAAATAGCAGCAGGGCCGTGCCCACCGGCGCTAAGAGCCACCACCAAAGCCCCATAAAGAGCGCCTGCCGGAAGATGGCCACCTGGAGCATGTTGCCAATCGTTGGAACAGAAGGATCGATCCCTAAGCCTAAATAGGCCAGCGTGACTTCCATGCCGATAGCCCAAGACATGTTGTTGATCAGTGTGGTGAAGGCGATGGGCAAGATAAACGGCAAATACTGCTTCACTACCAGCCTAAACGTCCCCATGCCCGAGAGGATGCTGACACGAGTAAACTCCCGCTCCCGCAGACTTAGAACCTGAGAACGAATGACGCGAGCGTCCCAAGCCCAGGCAAAAAAGGCCAGTAAGAGCCCTAGATTGACCAGATCCCTAAGCCATTCTCTAAGGAAGATAGAGGCCAGAATAAGGATCACCAAGCTGGGGAGCACCAGCGTGGTATCGCCCGCCGACATCAGTATGCGGTCAACCAAGCCCCCTCGGTAACCGGCCACTAGGCCGATCAGGAGCGCGATCACCCGCGACGTCAACGAGGCGATCAGGGCGATGGCAAGAGTGTTCCTGATGGCATGCGTGAGCTGCCAAAAGACATCTTGGCCGAGCCAAGTAGTTCCCAGTAGGTATTGCCACGACGGGGGCTGAGCTCTGGGCACCTGAAGGGCTCGTTGGGGATCAAAAGGAGAAAAGATCGAGAGGAGGCTAAGGGATAGCAGCGCCAGGACCACCCCAAAAGCTATGATGAACCGGTAATCTTTAAATAGATCACGCAGTAGCCCACTCATTGGTGCCTCACCCTGGGATCAACAAGCGGGAGAAGGAGGTCTAGGAGCAGGATAGAGGTGGTGATTACCATGATGGAAATGGCAGAGATGCCCATGATCAGGTTGTAATCACCGTGCATAATAGCATTGAAAAGCAATAGTCCCACCCCTGGGTACCTGAAAACTATCTCTGTGATTAGCGCGCCGGAGAATACAAAACCGAGGCTTAGCCCAAGATGGGTGATCCTCGGGAGCATAGCGTTGCGGATAACGTAATGAAAAACTATCGTGCTGTCCTTTACACCGGCTGATCGAGCATACCAGACGTGGTCTTCGGACCGAGAGGTCTGAACAATGAGCTTCATGGCCTGAAAATGCTCCGTGATACCCCCGATGATAAGAGTTAAGGCCGGGAGTGTGGCATGCAACAAAATGCTCCAGATCGCTGCTAGATTAAACTCCGGCGTTACCCCAATCCCGATGCCTCCCCCCCTCGGCAGTAACGGTAAAACATGGGTAAACAGGATGAGCAACAAGAGAGCGAGAATATAGTAGGGGATGGGCCGCACCACCATGGCCGCGCCATCTAGTAGCCTTGTCGCTTTGCTGCGATGGTAGTAACCCGCCACTCCGCCCACTAGAGTCCCTACCACCCAACCGATAACTAATGAGGAAATGAGGAGGGCCAGGGTCCAGGGGAGATGCCAAGCGATCAAGGTGCTGACGGGAGTGGGAAATCTAGCCAGTGAGGGCCCAAAGTCCCAAGTTAGCAGGCGCTGCCAGAACATGACATACTGCTGCCACAGGGTCCCTTCCAGGCCAAAGAGGCTCCGCAACGTGCTGATCATATATTCTAGTTGATCCGGAGGGATTATCATGCCGAATGTCTGATATTGAGCGATCCTCTGCTGGATCGGATCGATGGGTAAGAGACGAGGTAGTATGAACACTGCAGTTAACCCTAAGAAGGTGACAAGGAGATACTGGATAAGGCGCGGGATGAGGTACCGCTTTAGAAAAGTCATCTCTTAGTCCTCTGTACGAACCCCTAGGCAGGGCCGAGTAGTAGACCCTGCCTAGGGGCTAGTTTTACCGGCCGGTTGGCTCCAGGTGATGCAGGATATATTTGAGCTGGGGCCAGGTAGTGAAGTTATCGCTACGGGCGTAGTCGTTGGCAGGGCTGGGGAAGTTCGTCCAGTAGGACTCATCAAAGACGATGACGATCGGACAGTTAATGATCGGTATCGCGATCATCTCCTCGATCTGGAGCTTCATCCCTTCCAGCCCGAGCTCGATAATCCTCTCCAGGTCGTCCCAAGGAGTCAATTCTAGCTCTCTAACGAGTTCGTCCATCCGGGGATCGGACCAACGCTGCGCCCACCCCAGAGTCGGCTCACCGATGGGCCGAACCAGATCGGAACGCAGCGAGAGGAAGCCAATATGCAGATCCGGATGGACCCCCCATACTTCGCCTACCCAGCCTCCGTGGCTAGCGGCGCTGACCTCAAACTCCCCGTGCCAGGTGAGGTGACCGGCCGCAGCCGATGGGACATGATCCACGGTAATGCCAAACGCCCGCCATTGCTCCATTACTGCCAGAGCCACGATGTAGGCCATGTCTGTGGGATCGGTACCGCTCAGGTACTGAATCCGCCATAGCTCTCCGTTAGGGAGGCGCCATCTGCCATCCGCGCCGCGGGAGAAACCGTGCCTGGTGAGGAGCTCCTCCGCTACGTCAGGAGCGTGCCTCCACCAGCCATAGCCCAAGGTGAGCCTTACCGCGTCCGTATCGGTGGGATCAAGGTCTACCTGGTGGTGTTGCTGGGCCCACTCCAGCAGCCGCCACGGCGCTTCGCCGTCCCAGGGATGGAAAACCCGCCCATCGCCCAAGTCGAGAGTGAACTCCTCTAGCCACGGCTCGAGTCGCTCAAAGTACCACTCCTTGAATTCGGGGAGAACCATCAGGGGCAGCCCCGGGGTGAGCGCCACCATGCCGTCATAGGCCATAATGGCTACTTCCACAGCATCAATAGCCAGAGCTAGCGCCCAACGCACATCTCGGTTGTTAAACGGCTCTCTAAGGTGGTTAAACCCAGGGCCGCGGGTGGAGAGATCCCGCGGATCGATGAACGGCCAGGCCTCACGGAACGATCTGGTGGTATCGCCTTGCTCTAGTAAAACGAGCATGGCTTCTGTCGGGCCCTGGAAAACATCTAGCTCGTGCCCTAACATAGCCATGATGTGCGATTCCGGCGGACCGTAGTTCATGAATAAGACGTACTGTGGTGCCGGTTCGCCAAAAAGCATCCCGGTAACGGTCCTCTGCCAATCGTCTCGCTTGCGCCAGAGCGCCCAATTGCCGGCCGGGTCGTGGTTTACGTAAACGTATGGGCCAAGGCTAAGCGGCGGGTGAAAGTCAAACGCCATAATATCTTCAACTTGACTGAAGATGTGCTTGGGCATCGGGCGCAAGGTGCCCCACCGCTCGAGAAATGCGGTGTGGAAGCGAGTATTTGGACGGGTTAGGGTAATAACCACGGTATGGTCGTCCGCAGCGTAGGCCTCTTTTACCTCTAGCATCTGCGCATGAAAGGATAACGCGGGCGTTTCCCTTGTAGCCAGGACGGTGAAGACCACGTCGTGTGCGGTAAAAGGTACCCCATCGCTCCAGTAAACGCCTTCTCTAAGCTTGATGGTTAGCTGCGTGAAATCCTCATTGTAGCTGGGCGGTTCAGCGGCAAGGGCATTGATAATCCCGCCTTCTACCACATTGGGATTGAGCGTCCATAAAGCTTCGGTGGCAAACTGATGCAAACCGTTATTATTCTGTCTCCAACCAGCCCACAAGTTCCAGTTTCCTGGCATTGGCGCTGGGGCAAAAAGGGAATGAACTATCAGAGTCTCCGCGCGCGGAACCCCTGGGGGGAGGACTTGACCCAGCCCTAACGAGCCGATCACAAAGAGTACCGACAACGCCATCAGCAGCTTACGCATCACCACTACCTCCATTATTCACTGCCGTTTCACGCCCACAAGCCTGCATGCTCTAATTCTCTCAATCACCTCCTTCGCGGTAGGCTCGAGCCCCACCGGTGACTCTTTGTCACGTTTCACATTTTTCTAATGGATAAGGCATCTAGCTTAAACTTCGCTGCTTGCCAACTGAGTTGTGGGTTTTGCTGTGGGTGGGGCAGATGCTCACCTCCAGGGATCACCACCTCAGCCGTTTCGGAGGCACAAGCAGGGCGGGCCGGAGGTGGACAATGTGCTCGTGCCAATATTGGATCGGCTATCTGACTAACAATCTACCCCCCCAGTGTCTTGGGTGTCAAGACTGGGTCGGTCCGCAGCGGATAATGGCGGCGCTGTTTAAGCGGGTTTGATAGCCTTTAGGGCTAGCATCAGCGGGATGTCGGGGTTATCAGGGCGCTCTTTCATCGGCTGATCGGGGAGCTCTATGACCTGCGTTAGCGCCAGCCCTAGGCTGCTCAGAGCGTTAAGGTAGTGCGACAAGGGCCGATGGAAGCTCAGGGTCACCCCCTGTTGGC
>JAGXTJ010000021.1 GCA_018333655.1 Bacillota bacterium
ATCACCCCCGCGCCTGCGGGGAGCACTCGCCGGTGATACCCATCTGCGCGGCAGCTTCAGGATCACCCCCGCGCCTGCGGGGAGCACGGCACCGAGAAAAAGGAGCACGTGATGCGGTTCGGATCACCCCCGCGCCTGCGGGGAGCACCCCCCACGATTACCTATGACAGGTACACAGCCAGGATCACCCCCGCGCCTGCGGGGAGCACTTGGAGCAATGGCAATTCTTTTCATCGTACTAAGGATCACCCCCGCGCCTGCGGGGAGCACACCCCCTGCTGATTTCGAGTGCTATTCTGCCAGGGATCACCCCCGCGCCTGCGGGGAGCACCTTTGCAGCCCGCAGTACCCATGACGCGCTCCAGGATCACCCCCGCGCCTGCGGGGAGCACCAGAAATATCTATGTTTCAGTGGGGGAATCTGGGGATCACCCCCGCGCCTGCGGGGAGCACAAAGCGAAACTGTAGTTACGCTAGTTCAAAAAGGGATCACCCCCGCGCCTGCGGGGAGCACTTACTCCGACTATATTAGACCCCATTATGCAAGGGATCACCCCCGCGCCTGCGGGGAGCACATCGGGTAGAGGTCGCAAAAAACGATATTCTTGGGATCACCCCCGCGCCTGCGGGGAGCACCACCGTTGTGCGGTGGACCTCCACCTAGATAAAGGATCACCCCCGCGCCTGCGGGGAGCACACTCAATCAAAAACCATTGAACTATGCAGGGCAGGATCACCCCCGCGCCTGCGGGGAGCACGCAGCGCTCGCAAAGAGGTTGGGGTTTTGTGGAGGATCACCCCCGCGCCTGCGGGGAGCACGTCTGACCAAGCCCCTTCGGATTACTCGGTAGAGGATCACCCCCGCGCCTGCGGGGAGCACAGAGTCAATAGCTGAGGAGCAGAAATTTTAAGGGGATCACCCCCGCGCCTGCGGGGAGCACGGTCCCACTCGTTGCAAAAAGAAATAGTGACTAGGATCACCCCCGCGCCTGCGGGGAGCACGCAGACTTCCGCGGGATTGATACGATACGAGAAAGGATCACCCCCGCGCCTGCGGGGAGCACCTTTTAGCATGTCCTGATATGGCAGAGATACGGGGATCACCCCCGCGCCTGCGGGGAGCACCCGTGGACTGGTGCCGTGGCCGTGCTAAGTGCGGGATCACCCCCGCGCCTGCGGGGAGCACTACGAAGACGAAGTGAGCCGAATCCTTAAACAGGGATCACCCCCGCGCCTGCGGGGAGCACTTCAAAGGCAGGGAGTAGGTCACACACTGAAGAGGATCACCCCCGCGCCTGCGGGGAGCACTTAAAGGCCCTCGCGATGTAGGGCTTGCGCCTAGGATCACCCCCGCGCCTGCGGGGAGCACTCATTGGCCGAGTAGTGGAACTGAGGGCAAAGGGATCACCCCCGCGCCTGCGGGGAGCACATGAGAGAGCTGCGCAGGCCATCGCCACTGCGAGGATCACCCCCGCGCCTGCGGGGAGCACTCCTGTATCTGCTCCTGTAACTTGGTTATCTGGGGATCACCCCCGCGCCTGCGGGGAGCACCCCCCGCAATGAAAACGTGTTCGCTACGCTTTAGGATCACCCCCGCGCCTGCGGGGAGCACAAGTCGACATCTACCGATACTACAGTTTGTGGAGGATCACCCCCGCGCCTGCGGGGAGCACCGATTTCAAGGGGTATGAGTACGCATATAACAAGGATCACCCCCGCGCCTGCGGGGAGCACTCGATGTGTTCGACTTCACAGTCTAGTGCCAACGGATCACCCCCGCGCCTGCGGGGAGCACACTAAAAAGATCCTTACAGCAAGCCAGTCTGTGTCAAGTGAACTACATGATTTCTATGAGTTTCTCATAGAGCAGTTTAGTGGCAATGCATGGACCTATTCTGCCTTGCCCAGCCCTCTCCGCTATACCTAGGTGACTGATGAGCGCATCGAGCTGGTAACTGTCGGCATCGTCAATATAACGACGCGAGAGGGAAAGCGTGTCTATGCAGGGGTTTGAGAAAAGTGGTGCATCGTGTGTCGCACACGCCGAGCGCAGGAAACTATAAACATGGTCTTCGCTGTGAGAGACAACTGGCAGATTGCCTGCGAACAGAATAAACTCAGTGACAATGTCGGCGACACGCATACAGTCATGATGAGTAAGCTCATCGCCTATTCCCCTAGACACAGTGAAATTTTTCGGTCCGCCATTCCCCGTTGTCGCTAAGGCATGAAATCTATCCTTGACTTCTCCGCTGTCTACTACAATAGTCTCAAGCTCGCAAATTTCGTGCTCTAGAATTGATGGGCCGGTAGTCTGAACATGGACGACGAGGTAGGTATGGGGCAATTGTATGTGCCGACTCTTTTTTCTCGCCATTTGCTGCGCCTTACGCATCTGTGAAGCACTGCTGAACCCGCTTTTTAGTGCGCTTTGCTGCTTAAGACGAGCTGGGCTTGGCCTCAACATGAGTTTTAGTCCGTCAAAGTCGATTGGCTCCCAACTGGTGTTGTGCACACGGAAATCCATGCGCTGTTCATTGTTGGTCGTAAAAACCATGGTCGCTCTTCCAGATTTGATACCACCTTTAACACGCTTCCATAGCTCTTCTCGAACCCTAGTGCTTACGTGTCCCACATAAACACCGGTGTTAATCTCTTGTAACCACTTGGATAAGTCGCCTCGTACTGCTACGGGACAGTCTGTCAAGGTAACTACTATCATTTTTCGTCCTCAAGGATGGTACCATAGCCTTCAGGAATAGTCTCGGGATCGTCAAAATCCTTTCCATATGATACGGCATTCGGCACAATGCCTTGCTTGTTATCCCACAAGTGCAACACGTCGACTGCTAAATCGTCCTCACAGGCAGCAGTACCAAGCAGCAGTTTGCGTATGTCGGTGACAGCCTGCTCCAACAAACGACTCTCGGCAATGACATCACGCACCTTGCGCCTTGTGATGGCACCAACATCTTCTGCGTGCTCTGCTGCCACTGCAAAGGCAATGGGAATTGTAACTGCCGCCTTGTAAAGGTCTGCGATGTCATACACGAATGATTTTTCATGCCCTGTGTGTATAAAGCCTAGCCCCGGAGAGCAACCAAGTGCCACAATTACACTGTGCATCAAGCCGTATAGACAAGCGTGCGCAGCCGATAGCGCCATATTTACGTTATCGCTACTTTCAAAATTGTCTGGGTCATAGACCCGGCCATGCCACGTCACGCCTGTCTCTTTCGCAGCCCGCTTATACACTGCCCTTATACGCGCCCCTTCACGCCCCCGTAGCTCCTGCATGGTCAGTTCCGAAACATCCTCCTCAGGGAAGCGCAACTGGTACATTTGCCTCGCCACCGCAATGCGCGAGCGCACATTCGAAACCAGCGCCGCCTGACGACAGAGCAAGTGCGAAGAGCGAGTGAGCGGGCGGCCGTGGGCATAGTAACGCACGCCCTGTTCGCCAACCCAAATGACACTGGCACCTGAATCTCCGATGAGCTCCATAGCGCGATGCGACATATTGGTGCCGGGGCCAAGCAGTAAGACGCCAAGTGAAGCAGCAGGCACAAACACTGTTCCCCGCGCATCTGTTACTGTAATGGCGCCATCTTGGCGATTAATCAGGCAGCGCTCCACGTAAAGGAATGAAATCCTGTCACGTATAGTAGGTAACGCCAACAAGCCTGCCTTTTCTACAGTCGGCTTACTACCCACCGCTGAGTTCACGCTCCCGCGCGACAGTTAACAACCCACAACCATATGACTTTGCACGACCAATTCCTTGTGTCAACGCATGCTTAAAGAGCTCGACATTTGTCACTTGTAGCCTACCTTCAAAATCGGCTATACGCAACGACACTTCATTGCCGAAGCCTCTCGATTTGCGGAACTTCTTCCATTCCGTATGCACCACAGTAAAGGTTTGGTCGTCAAGAGCAAAACCGAGACCCTCAGAGCGCGAGTACAACCACTGCTTTTGTTGCTCCACAGTCACATGTGCGTACACCCTGCCTCTGCCGTTCGCTCCTTCGTTTTCAATGCAACTACTGCGCACTGGGTTGGCACGCAGGCGGAATCTCAGGGCCTGCCCCGCATGTAGCTTGGAAAGCAATGTTTGGTAGCATCTCGTCTCCCATGCTGGTTCCCGCTGAGCATACCCAAATTGAGTGGCGATTGCAGTCATGTTTGGCACCTGCCTACTAAGGACGAGCAGGTAGCAATTCGGCTCTAAATAGTCAATCCGCCAGAGATTGCGCTCGCGCTTTTCGCTCTCGCCTGGCGGTACGCTTGATTCCACTGCTCCGTGAATTACATGGGGCGAGGCAAGTGCCCGCAGCGTCTCCCGCCTATTAAGATCAAGTGCTATGCGAGTCAGATACATCTATCCACCTCCTTACAGTCCAGTCATTGCATCATGGGATGTGTGCGGCAATCTCGCCGCTCTTCTGCTACTAGGGTTAGGCAGAGTAACTGCGGCACCCTCGGCCACAAGACGAAAACCATGTTTGCGATGCAATTGGTCGAAAGCAAGGGGCATATCGCGCTGCAAGTAGGCAGGCCCTGCATCGAGCCCGGCATCGGACACAATACGCAGTCGCACTTCGGGTGCCTCGCCTCCTTTGGTCCAATCACTGACAAGCCACGGCTCATCCCTTAAAGCTGGCAAGAGAGCCTTGCCGAAACGTATGCCTAATGCAACTTGTCCTTCAGGTGGGCAAGAGCGCCGACCAAGAGCTAGAGGAAAAACGGGATTCTTTAGGGCCTGTTCGATACTTATGAGCAGTTGTTCGTCTCCTTCTAGCCCAGCGAGAAATACCGCATCTGACAAGTAGTAGCGATTTGTGACATAGGCAGCTTCTAAGCTCTTAGCAGTGTGAAAATCTCGCAGCAAAACCCCTTCTTTGTCTGCCCGCACTCCGAAACAGAGGCGAGCTAAATCATCTATGCTTTCATTGCGCCGCCTACCGAGTGCCGCTGCTACAAGTCCCAAAACTCCGCTTTTGGACGGCATGCGCTCAGTCCCCCGCCGCTCGAATTTGGCATCTACCCCCCATGACTGCAAGGGGGCAGCTAGGCGCATAAGCAAGGTGCTCATTAATGATCCCTGCCGTTACCTAGTTGCTCTGTGAGCTCGGTGCCTAGCGAATCTAACAGCTCAGCAAACTGCTGCACTTGGCCAAGCTCCGACAACCCCTCTCCGGCAACAAAAGACCGCACAGGCGTGGTGGCAAAGCTCGCATACAGTTTCTTAGCGTGGCCGACTAGCCTGCCTAAGGATGCCGCCACATAACCATCTTCGCTAGCGGGCACAGGTCTCTCAAAGGCACCAACTAGGTTTAGGGGTTGGTCCTTGCGCAGTGTCACCAGGACCGCCTCAGGCAAAGTGCGGTTCGCAAATGTATTTTGCTTGCCTGTGGGCATGGAGTGGACAAAGGCACGCAAGAAGTGACGTACAGCTGCTACAGTATCATCGCCCAGTTGCTTATTCAGTTCATGCACCGCCACAGTAGCATAGCGATAGAGCGTTGCTGAGTTATATTCTACTGTGCCTAAATGGCTGGCCCCAGCATTGTCTTCCTCCGCCAAGTCATCGACTGCGGTAAAGTAATCGTATTCAATACTCACCTTGTGAGTAGATATGCTGTGTGCGACTTGTGAGCACGCATCCGTGTTTAGTGATGGGTCATCAGCAACCATGCGCCCAAACAAGGCCACATCGATGCTTGGTGACTGCCTAAGCGCATTCTGCACCTTAGCCTTAGCCTCCTTAGAGGGCTTTTCTTTAACGACTTCACCATCTGAAACTGCGAGCTCTGCTAGAGCTTTAGCTTGGGCGCTACTAATAAAGAAGAGCGCATCAGTTCCCTTTTCTGCTGATTTAATCTTAAGGCCTGCTGTCTCAAGTATGCGCTGCGCTAACTTTGCGGCTTCACTTTTTGGGTCAAGAACGAGTATTTCTTTCGCTATTAACCCGACGATGTTCTTGGTACGAAAGGCCAACTCATTTGTAGGAAGTGCTTCTTTAAACGTTAACCGCATAGCCCTTTTCCAACTCTGCGAAGAAACGCGCGCCCGCACTACCCCACCATAGGTTGCCGTCTTAGGGCTACCGGTGTCGTCTCGGTTAATGCAGCTAGGCGGAACGGATTGCAGCACATGCACATCCACATAGAGAATCGAGTTTTTCATTTAACTGCCTCCTTTTATTCCTGTTGGGGACCGGCTTCTTTATCGCGGGAGACATCAGTACGATAAAAATCCTGTCCCCACTTTAGTCTTATGCCGTCGCGTGCCTCAGCAAACTGATACCAATACAGCTCTTCCGCTAGCTTACAGTAGTCTAGCGGTATGCTGCTGGCTTTAAGGAGCTGGACAAAGCCACGCAGATGCCACGACAACCTCTCAAAACTATCCGCCATGGCTACAATGTTAAACCGCCTTCGTACGGCATCTGCCTTGTCGGTGTTTCCCTCTCGCAGCTGCCTTGCACTATGGCCGAGCGTATTGCCTCGGTGATTCATGTTTTGATTTAGCGGGTCCCTACCTTGTTGGTGCAGGGAATAAAGGGTCAACGCGACATGGATGGCCCATTCACCCTGGGTGGGAGCCTCGCCCTGACTTATGAGACTTTCGGGTAGCTCACTTAGAGTTACTTCCCACAGCGCCGGCTGGCTCCCCGGCAACTTGCCCACACCATTGCGCAAATGAGCCAGTTGGGCTTTTACAGCCGAGGGACTAGGGTTACTAGCCAAGCCGACTATTTTCCTCTCCACAAACACACCTACTTGCCTAGCCTTTTCTATCATGCCTACTTCCTCCTTTCAACGCTTCCTTACTGTTAATAGCATAGAGAAAGCGGTTAAATGCTTCAGGCGCCGTGCACTGCCGAGCCGAGTCACCTTCTTTCACCATGCGCCCAGAGAATGCCTGTGGCCCAACCTTTTGAGTTAGCTCCCTCCCTAAGTTACGGACGATGCGCTGCGCATTCGACCACCATTTTTCGCACTGCTGATCAATATCGTCATTGCTTGGGTTAAGCTCCTCCAACCAGTGACGAAAGGGACGGTCTAAACGAAAGTATGCCTGCTCTTTGGCCTCGTTTCGTGATGCAGCGCTGTTTAAGTCGCCACTTGCTGTAGCAAGCCTCTGTGCCAACTCCCCAACTTGCTGCACAAGTCTTTCGGTCACCTCGATTTCATCTGCTATGCGCTCTACCCAGTTACTGCCAAGACCTGACAATAACTCTGAGTTTATAGCCAGGGAATCGCTGAAAACATCATCGACAAAAAAGTCTTTGTCGCCATAATTGACCGCAGCTACTTCGAAAAGAGTGTGTTTCTTCGCAAGCAGCTCCTCCCTTTTTAGGCGAGCCAGCCAGTTGACTACCCCAGGGCGGCGGCCCCCTTCGCGCTGCGCGATAAGCACCGCGAAATCTCGCCACAACTGACGCGATACGTCATGTCGCCGCGGAGTGTGCCCTAGAGAAACATCTTTCCCTTTGCGTGGGGCGCGCCACACAGTCATTTGCTCACTAAAAGCATTTGTTTTCTCAAAAAAATCGCCGCCTAGCAGGGCAAAGCCGATCACCTTTTCGCCTTCTCTTTGCAGCAGCAAGCGGCGCGACTGCAAAGTCAGCAATTCGGATAAATTGTCTGGCATCTCAATCTGCACTCTCTCTTGACTTCGCACATCACTCTCCCAGAGAGGTTTTTCGGCCCCCCATAGATCATCTGTACCGTCTCTGAGTAAGACCAAATTAAGTACCAGAGTTTGCAGTAGATTATCCCCCACGGCTGTGATAAGGCCAAGCTTGCCTAACCAGCCCGCTCCCGGGCTAGGTAGTCCCTTCGATCGGGGTTTGGCCGAGGTGTCGTCATAGGCATTAACATAGATTAGCCAACGGGCTGCCTCGGCATAGCTTAATTGCGATTTAGCCGCACCAGTACGTTTAGGGAAGAGACGCAATTTGTTGCTACTCTCAGATAACTCCCCGTTAAGCTTCGCGCCAGTGTACTCAGTAGCCTCTTTTATAGTCGCCACCTGGTAAAACGGCTGCGTGGGGTGAAACAGCCAAAAACGATCTAGAAAGACCATGAGGTATTTCCTAACTAGTTCCACAGGGAAATCGCCGCGGTGCCAAAGTGATTGCCACCGGTCTAGCGCTTCGCGAGGTGACTGCACCGGCTTAAAATCGCCGGACACATCATACCTAGCGAATACCGCATGCAGCACAGCTAGCAACAATCTTAAAATTGCCACATCCTGCGTCCGCAGTTCACCGGCTAACCCCCGCCATAGATGTGCCCGTCTGAATACATCCAGCAAGGAGACTTCTTCCGTTTGGCCATCGTGCTTCATGACGAGAATCCATGGTTCATGAAGCAAGTTAAACTCTTTTTCCGCCAATTCTATTCCTCCTTTCTCTGTATCAAGCCCATATTTTGGTCATAGGTCAACTTGTACCCGCAAAGAGTAGCCGAAAAATCGCTATCCAAAATCAAAAATAACTCTCCTGCCAGCCAAGGCGATCTCTGCCACTCACGTAGTTCCGCTGCACTTAATACTTCTAGTTCTTTAATGGCCTTATCAATGTTTCGCACCGAACATATCACCGGGGGCAGCCTAACCCGGCAACGGGCCAGCGCGCGACCCATTTCAAAACCAGGCGGCGAATCATGCGAAATCGACTGGCCCCCTTCAAGCCATGGTAAAAAGTGAAATCGGCCATCCGTCTTCTTCTGCACTAGGATTACTTCAATAGATTCATCGCCATCGCGCACGGCAGCTTCCCCACTCTTTTCATTGCGGTCAGATGCAGGCGTTTGTAGCCAACCAATCAGGTTGCCATCTGGCCAGGGAGGCGTGAGCCGAAAATCCTTCGCGCGTTTTTCTTGGCTCGCAATGAAGCTCTTATGCTCGGCCAATGCTTTGCCATAAGCTGGATTGTACGGCAAAGCCGGCTCATCCTCACGGTAGACCTCTTGCACTAAGCGCGAAATGTCATCAGGCAGGCTAATTTGCTTTGGCAGGCAAGCTTGCGTGCGCAACAAGAGGTACTGCCCATACACTGCCGCAGAGCCCTTCTCAAACACGCCCTCCTCCCCTGCTCCCAATATAAAACACTTGGCCTGCGCCAATTTTGGCGGTCGGCTTCTATGGTGGCGATGTAGCCGGCCAATTCGCTGTAGCAACAAATCCATGGGGCATAGATCGGTAACCAATAAGTCAAAGTCGATGTCTAGCGACTGCTCAAGGACCTGGGTGCCGATAACAATGCGCTCCGCTGGCCTCGTCACACCTTGGGTTTCCTTGCCTAATTCCCCAAGTAGCTCCTGCTCCAATCTAGACCGGTCTGGAGCGAGAAAACGCGAGTGCAGGATGCGCACTCTAGCAGGTGAGAAGCTATCGCGCAAAGATGCTGCCAGCTGCTGTGCACGACCAACGGTGTTCACGATTATCCCCACACAGCCGCCATCTGAAAGCAAATCTCTGAGCTTGTCCGTTAACTCTTCTTCTGAAATGTGTTCTACCTGCACGGTATTGGGAAGACCATCATGGGGTAGAGGTGTATGGTAAACTTCCCCTTTGTCAGTGTAAGTCACTAGGGGATATTCTTGGCTTGTCACCCGGGCTGGTGCTCGGGTGGGGACTGATGTCCTTTTGCCAAGAGGGTCTGTCTGCCGCTGCTGCGCAGGGCGCTCATCAAGATATGCTTCCACTAAGGCTTGTCGTTGCTTGGCAGGCAGGGTGGCCGACAACACTATTACCGGCACCTGGTAGGCGCCGAACCATCGCAAGGCCATGAATAGGTATTGACTCATGTAGGCATCGTAGGCGTGGCATTCGTCTATTATTACGACCTTGTTAGCTAGGCCGAGATGACGCAACATAACATGTTTTTGCTTCAGGGCAGACATTAAGACATGGTCGACTGTTCCTACGCCGAAATCGTCAAGCAGGCCCTTTTTTCTACCGGCGAACCATTGGTGCACAATTACGCGGCTCTCTTCGTCCTCGTTTGGTGCGATGCGTGTTAGACCCTCATAAGTGGCATTAAACTGTGCCTTGCCATGCATCAGGCGCAACGAACTTGTCTCGTTACCAGTTGCTTGCCTAAGCCAAGCTAAAAAGCGCGGGAAAATACCGTCGGAGGTAGACTGAGTGGGGAGTGCAAAAAACACGCCCTTACGCCTAGACTTAGCAGCGTATATTTCAGCAGCCACGAGCGCGGCCTCTGTCTTGCCCACGCCCATCGGCGCTTCAAGCACCAACAAACCGGTATTTTCTACGCCTTTCGCCACTTCTATAACGGCTCTCTGCAGCGCATTGGCCGCAAAGCCAAAACGCTCCACAAACAGATCAGAATTCATCCATTTGTTGCTCGCATGCCAAGAATGAGGCAACGAAAGCTTTTGCCACGCCACCTTGATGCGGTTCTTTGGGCACGGCATAACAATGCTATCTACAGTTAGATATGGAAAGAACTCCTCGCTACTGGCAATCCAGTCAACCAAGATGACCAGACCACTCAATAAAACCTGAACAGGCATGCTAGGTTGTGGCAAGTCGGCCATGGTTTTATAGCCCGCAAGACTGAGAGCAAAACCGCAGACCTCCTGTTGCACAGCCTCCCAAGCTACTTTACCGGCGCGCCCCATGTGATAGTTCTCGGGGTACTGTGTTACTTGGTCATAGCCATCATCTGTATCAGAGGGCCTACCGTGATGGGCACCTAAGGTCGCCGCAATGCGTCTATCGCATCCTTGCTGTCGCAGCAGTACTTGGGTAGCTAGAGCATGGGGCGTCTTAGAGGCACTTTGAAAATCGGCGGTATTCTGCATAACAAGGCCAGAGCTTTGCGTTCGCTCAAAAATTACTCTGTCCAGCTCATTGCTGTTAGAGCGCTTAGCTTGAAAAACTGGCGTGGCCTTGCCAAGGTCATGGGCGGCTGCTAAGAATATCAAGAGCTGCTCGCCACATGCGCCATTCTGTAGGCCAGAATTAATGCTCTTTTTGACACCATCTGACACCCAGTGATTCCATAACTTTTTAGCCGTAGATGCGGCGTCTGTCATATGTACTGTTAGGGGCAACCACTGGTCGTTGCCGTCCTTAGATTTCTTTGCCCACAAACTTTGCGCCATAGGAGAGAATACGCTCATCCACTTCAGTCCTTACTCATGTTTCTTATAATACAAACATTTCTATCATATTCGACATTATCCTGCAAGCCCAACCATGTCAAACCGTGACAAATAGATAATAGCAGCTGCCCAGAGAAGGAATGTCTTCACCCAGCGACGAAAGAGAGCACATTCCAGGCTTGAATGCTATGAGGAGGGTCGCTTATGTTTAACGGCAACTTAGTAAGGCTCAGAGGACTAGAGAAGTCGGATATTGACAATATCATGCCCTGGATCAACAATCCCGAGGTCACGCGGCACTTACTGGCCTTTACCCTGCCTTTATCGAGAGCCATGGAGGAAAAATGGCTTGAGAGTGCTGTGCACCACACCGCCACCGACAAATTATTCGCCATCGAAACTTTAGCCGGTGAGTACCTCGGTGGCTGTGGGTTACACCACATTGACTCCGTGAACCGACATGCCGAGGTGGGGATTGCCATCGGCAAGACTGACTACCACGGCCAAGGCTACGGCACCGACACCCTTAACATACTGCTCAGGCTTGGCTTTCACAGTCTTAACTTAAACAAGATTTACCTACGGGTCTTTGCGGGCAATGTAAGGGGGATGCGCTGTTATGCAAAATGCGGCTTTAAAGAAGTAGGTCGCCATCGGCAGCATCGCTTTGTGGCTGGACAATGGCAGGATGAGATTATTATGGAAGTATTCCGCGACGAATGGGAGGCGTGTCGCTAGGATGCGTACACTTTTGCTCACTGGTTTTGAGCCCTTTGGCGGCGAAAAGACGAACCCCTCGCTCGAGGCAGTAAAGCGCCTTGACGGCTACGTGGTTGGGGATATCGCCGTAAAAGCTGTAGAACTACCTGTCGCTTGGGAGCGCGTAACCTCTCTGCTTGAGAACGCTCTCCTCGAACATTCACCCACCTTCGTCATTGCCGTGGGCCAGGCTGGGGGCCGCGCCAAGATCGCGGTCGAACGAATCGGCATTAATATCTGTCATGGTAAAGATAACTACGACGTTGCCCGAGGCGGCGAACCGGTCATCCAAGGCGAGGCTGATGGTTACTTTTCTTCGCTGCCTGTAGAGTCGCTCGCTTTGGCCATCAACAAGGTTGGTGTTCCTGCTTATGTCTCAAACAGTGCGGGCACGTACCTCTGCAACTTCACCCTCTACACGCTAGAGCACCTCATTCGCTCACGACATCTCGCCATCTCCTCTTGCTTTATCCATATCCCCTACCTGCCTGAACAGACTACAGACAAAGCCGAGCAGCACCTGACTCCCAGCATGTCGCTAGAAACTATTGTCACGGGACTACGCGCGGCCATTGATGACTTGGCAGAACACTAATTGTGAAGCGGGAGGCATCAACATGAAGCCATTGATCTCTCACCTATGCTTTGACACGCAAAAAAAGAGGCTGCATTAAAATGTGCAGCCTCTTTTCACGCTCTAAAGTTGACGTTAAACTAGGCTCGCCGCAAGGCGCAATGCAAGAGGTGGTCGATAAGTCCGACGTAAGATAGCCCTGCTGCGCGAGCTGCCTTGGGGTAGTCGCTGTAGCTCGGGTCTAGACCAGGCAAGGTGTTGACATCAATGACATAGGGAAGCCCTGCGGTAGTTACACGAAGATCAATGCGCGCATAGTCGCGACATCCTAGGGCCTGGAAGGATCCTAGCACAACCTCTTCCATGCGCCGGTATAGTTGAGGTTCGAGATCGACCGGACACTTTGTAACTACCGCGTCCTGAGATTTCACGTGGTGATCATAAAAACCATCTCTGGTCGCAAACATAATCTCAATGGGCGGTAAAATCCTTGTTCGCTCGCCCCCTAAAACCCCCACCGTGAATTCACGTCCGACAACAAACTCTTCTACTAAGGCCGGTTGTCGAAACGACGTAACTACTGTTCGTACCATCTCGGCAGCGTCTGCCGCTGAATTAGCAACACTTTTGGCAGAAATGCCAATGCTAGACCCTTCATGTTCTGGTTTCACAATCACTGGGTACTTTAAGGTGCTGGGAAGCGGAGCATGTTCGCTATCGGCGACGGCAAAGTGTGGTGTGGGGATATTATGATGCCCGAGCACCATCTTGGTGAGAGGCTTGTAAAGGGCCAGTACATGGGCGCAGTGGCCGCTTCCAGTAAAGGGAATACGGGCTAGCTCCAGCATCGCTGCTACTTGGGGCTGACTGGACTTGTCGTGAATGCCAGTACAATTGTTAAAAATAACATCTGGCCTGATCTCACCTAGCTGGCGCAACATGTCAATGTCGCCCGGCACCAGGTGTACCTCATAGCCAAGCTCAGCAATTGCGTCCTTTAGGGCTTCCGTCGTTACATTCATTTGTAGAGTTCCGTGCGGATTCGCAACACTGCCTTGTTTGTCGACTTCAACCGTGTATGCCAACGCAACGCGCAAGGGCATTATGGAGACACCTCATTTCTGGTTTATGGAGTGTACACTTACTCTACCGCCACACAGGCCCCATCGATAATCCTCGTTTTAACGGCACCCTGGGCAAATCGATTGCCTTTGAGATGCGGTGCGTCTAAGTACCCTACTTGAATTGCCTTTGCGATTACTGCTGGGTCGGTCAAAGCATCCTCTCCTTGGCCAAGCCGCGCTATCGACTGTAGCAAGTCGGTGGCTTTTTCTTTTAGTGACTGTCGTCTCGCCGCTACCTGGGGGTCGTGCGAGGCGTCTGGTGCGAGGTGTAGCCTGCTGCGTATCACCCCATGCACAATCTGGCAACTCTCTATTACAACCTCAGGCGAGGCGGCGAATTGCGCCTCGGAATAACCCACGACATGGATGATATGCGGCTCTAGATTGAGCGCTAAAGCCATGGAAGAGGCAAGCTGACCCTTGGCCATATGCATATTAGTGGACAAGCTCATTAGGCCCGTGCGCACCTGGCGCAGAGTGGTAAATTTATCGTCATGCAGTGATTCGATGAGGTCGCGCTTGGCCAGCATTTTGGCCAAATCATTGCTGTAGGAGGTACCTAGAGGCGTGTTAAACATATACTGCGCCACATAATCTCTTACCCCTTGCTTCTTGGCATTTAGCGCCGCTAGGTAGGCTGCGGCTACGGCGACTACATCGGGCGCCTCACGCAGACTCCAGTGATGCGCTTCGTTCACCTCAACAGGTATGCCGCGTTCGCCATGCCAAGCCATTACCGCTAGGTTCTCCGGGATGGACTGCGTAGGCGGTCGGTCTGACCTTCCGTCTAAGACATTGTACCAACAGAGCGGAACGGCGGCCCAAGCATTGTTAATCGTCTCCCTGCTCATTTCGGCCCACTGCAGTAAGTCGCGCGTGCCCGAATAGCAGCGCATCAGTGGGTAGTTACCCGTGCGGGAAGCGGCATAAAGGGCGGCTAAGTCTGCGGGCGTACGTACGGGCACACCACCCGCACCGTGCTGCAGCGGGTCCATCTCCTGTGGCCTAAAAAAGGCAAATTGCGCATTTTGGTCAGGACCGAGCGATATGATGTCTAGCACCTTGGCCTCTGCAATCGTGCGCACGCCGTCGATAGTATCCTGCAGGCTCGGCAGACCAAAGTGATGCCGAATGAGGGGGTAGGGGGCAAGGCTCTTTACCCTCTCTACTAAAGTCTGCGGTGGAGTGGCCGTCTGTCGCCCACCTTTCTCGCCCCGCAAGTAGGCGACTACCTCCGCTGGCCCATCCTCACCACTAAAAACCCGCGCGAACAGCGTCGTCTCTTCGGCGATCTTAGCTACGGGTGGTGTTCCTCCGAAAACTAGCTCGATGTCGTTTAGGCCTGCGGCCGCCAAAGCTGTGCCGAGCTCGTTAAGCAAAGAGCGGGCTGCCTCGGGGGACAAACGATAACTTAAGGCCAAAATGTCAGGTCGCTCTCTACAGGCGGCGGCCACTATATCCGTAATGCCCACTGCTGGGCCCATAAAATCTGTCTGGTAGCCAAGATTCTCTGCCAGTCGCAGGTACGATATTACACCCGCCACATGCACACAGCTACCTATAGCAGCGCCAAGAATTCTCTTAGGCATCTACCCTGCCCTCCAGTACCAGCTTACGTATTTGCTTGACCGACAGCCCTGAGAGCCCCATGGTCTCGACTGTTCGGCCATCAGCCCAGTAGTCGGCGTCATGGATGACGCTCGCCATGTGGATCATGTTGTCGATAATGGGGGTGGGAACATCGAATTGATGCCCTAGGGACGCGATGGGCACTAGGCTCATGGGGACGTCTTCGGTGATGTAACGCATAAGCGTTGTAGGCGGTGCCTTAATACCCTTGTACCCGACATTGGCCTGCATTGCTTCGTACAAGGTTCTACCGGCGGCATCGTAGGCAATGTAGAGCCACTCTCGCGCACTCATAGCCCTGATGCCGAGAGCTGCGGCTACGGCAATCCTCTCATTGTCCATGGCCTCGAGCACCCTTGCCACGGACGGGGTAGCCCCATCCATGTAAAACTCGAACTCACCATGGGTGGCTTCGATGCGGCCGGCGTTTAGCACAGTGAGTCCGGGGTGAAAGATGGCCCCTATATTATCTAGGCTGGTCTTTAACACATTGTCGCCGGGAACAAACTGGGGATAGATAATATTAAGCTTCTTGATGATCTCAGGGGTTCGGTAGCTAGGGATGGCCGCCACAGGGATGACATTTTTAACCCCAAACACCTGCACTTTGGCCGGGTTGAGCATGCGGCAAGCGTAGATGAGGGTAGAGGCTTCAGACACGATGACGTCAGCTGTGCACCCGTGTTGGCGTATGATGTTAAAGAACTCAAGTGCGCCTCCAGTACGACCGGGATGCAAGACCACTACTTGCCCATCCCTAAGGTGTGGCGCACACACTTCGGCCATGGAGGCGTGCCCGTTTGCTGGAACCACCACCATTATGAGCTCGACATCACGAATAGCTAACTCAATGTCTGTTGTCACGACAGCGAGCTTACCGACACCCTCTATCTGACCAGTAAGTTCAATGCAGCCAGCCAGCTGAACGGGTGCGATTCTCTCACTACTACGATTGTACAGCGATACCTCGCATCCCATCATCCCAAGATGTCCGGCCATGGTCTGCCCACCATGACCTGCCCCAAGAACGGCTACGCGAGGCAGATTTTGCTTAGAATGCCTGGCGCGAAACCGCGATAGACGCCTGTTCCCTCCTTGGTAAAACACGAGAACACCCCCTTAGTTTTCACTTTTTATAATATTCGCCTTGGATTGCAAACAACCCTCTTATTTATCGCCTAGAAGCTTCAGCAATTGCCTAGCAATCTACGGCTACCCCCGTGCGCGCCTGCTATTTGGGCCGAACCAGCAAAAGAGCCCTTGGCTACAGCCACAGGCCCTTTAGTGTCTAAGCAACTATTCGATGCGCAGCCTGCCCACCGCTAAGTCTACCGAAACTAGTATGCGTCTGGCGGACTGGTCATATTCCCGCGAGACAAAGAACTCACCTTGCCGCTCAAACCGACGCTCGTCAACAACAACCATGGCCGCCTCGCTATCTATGCGTATGCGGGCGGCAACATTTTCGGGGATAACAAGTTTGACATCGGCTGCGTTAGCTTCGACTGCGATGGCAAGCTGCTGTAGCTGGTCGGGCAGGTGCAGGGTGGCCTGACCGGCATCTAGTCGCAGCTTCACCTCAGTAAGGTTAAGCCCCCGCAAATCAAGGTCGGCCGCGGCAGCACTGACCAGAATCTCGAGCGCAAACGCCTGCTTAGGGTTTAATTCCGTGACAACCTGAGAGCCTAGCTGGCCTAGATTACTGCGGTGCAGTCCCTGGGATAGATGAGAGAGGCCTATCACTTCATTCTGTGCACCCCAAGCGCCTATAGTCTGGTGCAGAGGAAGACCGCGCGAGCGAGTTTTGGCCAAGTAGGGCATGGCAGGGTCTCCGGCCCGCAAATAAAAGCTACTAGCCGCAATGTTGGCATTAAGAACCACATGGGGAACCTCGCGCGGCAGGCTCGCCCCTATGGGTATGGGTACAGTCGTGGTCACCCAGGGGCCACTCACCCCCTGCTCTGTGGGAAAGAAGACCAGGTAGCCCACACCTAGCAAGACAAGGGCCAGAAGTAGTGCCCCCATTGACGTCGATCTGCGCGGCAGAAAAATAGCCTTTAACCCGATAAACACTAGCAGCAGCGGCCACCAGGGCAGGATTAGACGAAAGACATCACCCGGCAAAATACCAAGGTTTCGTAGTAGCCACAAGAGACCGATAGCAATAAGTACGAGGCCGCTACTCACGGCGCTTGCTCCGCTCTGACAGTACTAACACTAGCCCGAGCACTACAAGGCCTACCGGCACTATGAAGCCCAAATGCGGCCTAAAAGCCAAGGAAATATTCCAATTGAGCCGCTCCATTAGGCCTAAATTGCGCGCGAGTAGCCAGAGGCCCCCGACAATGAGGGCTATACCCACCCAAGGCGAGTGCCGTGCATGGCTAGGCTTGGCGCTTTCGCGCGCCAAGTTTTCCACTTTCTCCTCAACGCGGGCCGCAACTTCTTCCACAGTGTGCTCAATATCCTTGATGGCCTCGCCAAAATTATCTCTTGCAGGCTGTTGACCACGTGTTTCGCTCGCGGGCAAGAGCACAGCGAGAACAAGGTAGATAAACACGCCTATGCCGTCAAATAGTACTAATATGATGGCCACGAGGCGCGCCACCGTCGGGTCAACATTGAAGTACTCTGCCATTCCTCCGCATACACCAAACAACCTGCGGTCGCTACGGCTACGCGTTAGTCTTCTCTGCATCTTTACCCCTCCTTTGTGATGACCACATGTACTACTACGTGGGTGTGGCAGGCAAGTTTCATGAGCTAGCGAATGGCGCTAGGGTATGGATTGAAGCGCGCCTTGTTTCAGGCGTTATGAGCGTTAAGTTGAAATTATTATAGAAATTCTATATTTTTATCGACTTAAGTGTCAGAGCATGCTTTTTGTTGTAGGCCGCGCTACCCCTTCGGCCAAAATATCCCGCCCCCTAGCCGGTTTCGCATCATCTTTACGGCGTCGCTAACGCCCCGGGCGATTTGCTCCCCTACCTTGCGGCCACTTGTGGCGGTTTGCTTGGACTTTTGCACGACTTTATGGTAATTGGCTTTGGCGACCTTGGCCGTGGACCTTTTTGCCACGCGTATGATGCTACGGATTGCCGTGCCGAGCGATTCTGTTAGCACAGCGCTTAGTAAAGCTGTGGACTGTACGAGGGCGGTTTTTCTGAGCTCGTGGCTACTTGGTTTTTGCAGGGCAGCTAAGTAGCCTTTAGTGATGACACCCACTCGTAAGGTCAAAAAGGCATTGGCAGCGCCTTGCAATAGCGAATTAAAGACGAGCGTGCCCGCGCCGCTGGCCACTACGGCGATGCTTGACCCTAGCACTGAAGTTAGCAGCGGTTCTAGCTGATGCTCAATGAGGTCGATATTCTCGATCTCGCTGGCCACGACGACTGTCGCACCCACGTTAAGATATAGTTTAAGAATGTCACGCCAGTGCGGGCGCGTGTTGTAGATGTTGGCTAATTGCCAAATGAGCCGCACCTGCGCCATGAGTACCAGGAGGCCGTCGAGCCCGCCGTACTGAGATACAGATGTCGCTACGAATACCTGTGCCGCTGTACCCTTGATGCGCTTAGTCGCCAACTGATCAAGAACTAGCAGCGCTGCTTCGATGCTGCGCATATCGGTGGGATTTACTGGCATATTCTTGGTGTGCGGGTTGGCACACAGGCGCTGACAAAGCTGTCGCAAGAATCTGGGGTACTCTGGGTTAAGCTGACTAGTCGGGGGCGTAAGAGGCGGCGACATGATGATTAACATGACTAAGGGGCACAAAATTACGGCCAGGTAGATTGCCAGCAATGCGTACAAAACTACAGTACCTAGTAACGGCGAGAGGGCCGTAGCCAAGGCGACAACTTGGTAAGTCTGGTTGACAACAAAAATTACTACTACTAAGCCCGTCACTAAACCTAAGAGCCACAACAGAAGTTTTAACTGCCTAAAGATGGCCTCCACCCCCTTGGATTGCTCCCCGTCGCGACTGTCCCTCAACTGGTTTATTCACCATTTTTTGCAGGATTCCTCCTTGGCCGCATACAGCGGTAGCGGGCCACTAGTAGAACCATTGCCTACACGTCTCGCTATGCACGCCGCAAGTTACAGTGGCATTACAAAACATACCAGAACCACATGAGGGCAAGAGCAACCTATATACTTGGCTAAAATACGGCAAATGTGGAACTGCGGCTGCTCAGAACCAAATCGATTATTAGGAGGCGAATAGTGCATATGCTTAATCTTAGCGACGCAAACAACGCTGTAATCGAAAAGGACGAGATAATCCGCCGACTTAAAAAATACAGTGCTGCCTCAAGGGTGAGCCTTCCCGGAGATATGGCATGTTCCATCAAGGATAAGGTTTTGCGGGTAAACATTCAGCACCCAACCCAGAGAATGCAGGACGACAGCGTCGCTTTCGAAGGATGGGTACTAATATTAAAGCACTGGCTTGCTAAAGAGATCGATTCTGTTGTACTCGATTTCGAAGCACGAGAGGACTTGGTTCAAAAATACGGCTACGCTGAAGCTTGTCACTATAACCGCTTTCTGTACAGAGTATACAATATGACGAGGCTTTTCCCTGGTTGGTTCTTGGTCGACCAAAGCAAAAGCGGTGTCATATTCAACTTTATGCATTGGTTGCGAGCAAATGAGATGACCCTGAACAAGTCACGACAAGAAAGAACAGACCAAAGCGGCACGCCACTATGGGAGCGACAAACCGAGGCGTGGTTTGTAAACCATGAAGGCAAATCGCTTCTCGCTAAACACTGGAATATCGACGAGAGCAAGTTGTTTAATCAGCTGCCAACCGGCGTCTTTATCGATAAAATTGCGGCAAGCAATGCCGTGTTTCCGCGCGGAGCCAGCGCTATCGATATGTGGGGCATCGGCAAGGACGGTCAGACATTGCATCTTATCGAGCTCAAGCGTGGAGACAATCAGGCCCTTGGAGTTATCGGCGCAACGCTCTTTTACACCGCGCTAATGTACGACACCTGTGTGGCCAAGGAGTCTATCTTCTCCTTCGACAAATCTGGTCACGTGGCAGACACAAGCGATATTACAGCAATCAATAATAATGGCAGTAAATTCGGCAAGATTGCCACGCATATTCTTGCGGAAAAATACCATCCCTTATTTTCGGACGCTGTCGCGGCACTGATACGTGAAGGGTTGAAGAACATGGGGGGCGAGTTCTATAAAGCAACCTACAACTTCGATAAAAGGTCTATTGTAGATGCAGGTAACAATCCATAGAGGAACGCATGAAATCGGCGGAACTTTCGTCGAACTCAGGTCGGGTAAAAATAGGCTTCTCCTTGACGCTGGGTATCCGCTAAGCCTGGGGGGAAGGCCGCTTCCTGATCAACTAGCCTTATATTCAGACGAAAAGGTGCTCGAGAGCGGTATGCTGCCGAGGATTAAGGGGCTGTATAGATGGGATGAACCGGCGTTTGATGCGGTTATTATTTCTCATGCCCATATCGACCACTATGGCTTGCTGCATTATGTCAATTTTGCCATTCCTGTATATTTGTCCAGAGGCACTCGAAAACTTATTGAGGTATCAGCTCTTTTCCGGGCGGAAAGATATTGTGCGGCGAAAGCTTATGAATTTGACATGTACAAACCGTTTCAAATTGGCGGCTTCAGAATCATGCCCTTCTTGATGGATCACTCAGCCTTTGACGCAGCGGCATTTGAGATATCCAGCAAAGAGAAAACGATTCTTTATACCGGCGACTTTCGAGGACATGGCCGAAAGGGCCACTGCCTTGAAAGATTTATTAGCAAAGCTAAGAAATGTGCTGACGCACTCTTAATCGAAGGAACGCTGCTTGGACGGCAGGATGATATGGTGATTACTGAGCAGGAGATCGAAGCCCTGCTTGTAAAGAAGATGGATAAATTAATAGGGCCGTTGTTGTTCCAAACGTCAAGCCAGAATATTGATCGCATAGTCAGCTTTTATCGTGCCGCCTCGCGACTTGGTAGGATATTCGTTGTAGACCTGTATACCGCCAACGTCTTATATGCGCTTAAGCTGCTTGGTGATAATCAGGTGCCCTATCCGTCCGAAGACTACCCAAACATCAAGGTATTCTACCCTTATCGGCTTACGCTAATGACATATAATAAAATCGGCAAAGAATATGCTAAGCGGTTTTCCCCTTATCATATCTCGAGAACTAAGTTGAACCGGGAACAGAACAATATTGTTATGGCCGTTCGCCCTTCAATGCGCATCGATATCGAAAGATCTGGGCTCAAAGACGGGCTGTTCGTTTATTCGCTATGGACTGGATACCGTAGCAGTGCCTATCAACAAGGGTTTGAAGAGTATTTAACAAGGGCAGGCTTTTCGTCAGAAATCCTGCACACTAGCGGGCACGCCACCGTGTCTGACATTCGCCGAGTGATTGCTGGCCTGGAGCCTAAGCAAATAATACCTATCCACACAATGTCACCGGACTCGTTTGTTGGCCTATCGGATCGTATTTCTCTAAAGGAAGATGGAGTAAGCTTCGACATATAGGGAGTAAACGTCAAAGTGTTTTAGTGATTGTTATAGACAGAGACAAGTGGAACCATTGCCTACACGTCTCGCTATGCACGCCGCAAGTTACAGTGGCATTACAAAACATACCAGAACCACATGAGGGCAAGAGCAACGTATATACTTGATTAAAATACGGCAAATGAGGAGGCGATCAACGTGAAGCTAGCTGAAGCCTTAATCATGCGAGCAGACCAGCAACGCAGGCTGTCGAGCCTGCGCGAGCGACTAGTGCGCGTGGCCAAAGCCCAAGAAGGCGAAAAGGCCCTCGAAGACCCTGCCGAGCTGCTACTAGAGGTGAACCGCGTCCTGCTGCACCTCACAAACCTAATGCAGCGCATCAATAGGACTAATTCATCAATCTTGATCGATGAGCATCGGACGCTTAGCGATGCACTAGCCGAACGAGACGCCCTAGGGATGAAGCGCAGCGTTCTTAACGCCCTCGTCGATGCTGCCGCTATCACGCACGACAGGTTTAGCAAGTCTGAGATAAAGTACTTCGCAACAGTAGATGTGCAGGTACTGCAAAAAGAGATTGACGGCCTTGCGCAAGCGCATCGCGAGTTAGACACAAAAATACAAACGCTTAACTGGACCACAGACCTAGCTGAATAAATCGGTTGGTAACTATGGCGACAGGGGCGAGCACGAACGACACGTCGTATACGTGCTTTTGTCGGTGTTTGGGCGGCATCTATTGTATTGTTACGCCCCGCACTGTAACAAACGCATAGTAAAACAAGTAATTGTAACTACCATGTGCTGACCTAGCGCTTTAGTGAGGGTGGGTAAGGGGAAATTAAGAACCGATTATTTGGCGCAGCAGCCCTCCTTGACGGGGGGCTGTCTTAGTGCGCAGCAACATCAACCTTAAAAGAGGGATTGGTTATGTCTGAAACAGGGAAATGCCCCGTCACTGGAGCCCGATCAAGCAAAGCTCCTGGCCGAGGCAGAACGAACAAGGAATGGTGGCCTGCTGACTATGGACACTACGGACCATTGTTGATCCGCATGGCTTGGCACAGTGCGGGCACTTACCGCGTGGGTGAGGCCTCAGGGACCAGCGAGGTTCGCCCCGCTTAGCAGTTGGCCTAACGTGGACTAAGGGCATGAATGCAGATCGCTTTGATCTTCAACCCTAGGCGATAGCACCTAGACAACGGGTCCCCCTTCCAAGTCGTAGCGCGCGGAAGGGGGGCTTTGCTTTTACATGTTAAGCGAGTCTTGTCTTCCTCTCTTTTCCACGCCTCTGTGACCTCTGTGGTTGATATTGTCTCCTATCCCTGTAGCACGGGGAAGGCACGTTTTTTACCACAGAGCACATAACTGGATGTTAGAGATTGGATATTAGAGGTTAGAAAGGGGAAGGCACGTTTTTTACCACAGAGGTCACAGAGAAGTATGGTTGAAATCGTATCCTATTGATGCCATGGTGTAGAGCTACCTACCTCGTTAGGCGTTGCTGAGAATGCAGGTTGCCTCTCTGTGTTTGTACTACACCCAGTGTTCTCTGTGGTCGGCCACGAACTGCTTTACGGTAATCGGGGCGCGCCCCAGCAACAGATTAGTGTCGGGAGTGACGACCTTGGCCACGCCAAACTTCGCCGTGAGAAATATCCCTGTCAAGACGTTAATGTAGGTGGGGTCTATTTTCATCGCCGTCAGCTTGCGCCGAAAAGCAAGCACGCCTGGGTTCGCAAAGGTAATCTTACGCCCCAACTCGGCAGACATTAAGTCGGCGACCTCAAAATAACTTAAGGCTTCGCCGCCCGTGAGATCATAGGCGCGATTAATATGCTCATTACCAGATAGGGCCAGCGCCCCAATGGCGGCGATGTCACGAGTGTCAATAAAACTGGTTTTGCCGTGCCCAGAGGGGCAGAACAAGATATTTTCCTTGACAATAAACTCTTTAAAGAAGCCAATTAAGTTCTGCATGAAGAAACTTGGTCGCAGGAAGGTATAGTTGGCCTTGCGCCGCAGGATATGTTTTTCGATCTTATGATGTGGCACGATGGGGTTTTTCGCTACGCCGAGAAGCGACAAGAAGACAAAATGATCAACCCCTATTTTCATGGCCTCGTCAACGGAAGGGTTGATGTTATTGGCTACATCGGCAATCGCGGGTGGTCGCATAAGGAACATCCGCTGCACACCTTGAAAAGCCTTGCTCCAGGTCTCGCGCACATTAAAATCAAAAACAGCTAGTTCAATATCTGCCCCAAAAATCTCCCTCGCTTGGGGGAGCTCGTCCGCAAGTACAGCCCCTCTAACCTCTTGCTGGCGCCGCAATAGCTCAAAGGCTACCGCCTGCCCTACATTTCCTGTAACCCCGGTGACAAGTGTTACTTTGGACATGTCAACCCTCCTTGTTTTCTTTATCCATTGAGCTGAGATTGCGGTAAATGCGCTCTAGCAGCGCTTCGGTTAAACACACCTCCTCCTCACTAAACCCCCGATAGAAGCCCTCTTGCATTTCTCCTAAAACTTGCTCGTAATGCGCCCGTAACTCCGCCTGATTATCCGCCGCAAAGACCATGGTTTTGCGTTTATCGACAGTTGAAGGTACTTTGTGAACAAGACCAGCCTCCGCTAAGCGATCGAGCATTAGCGACAAAGTAGAAAGGTCGAGGGATAGCGCCACGGCCAGTTGCTGAATCGAAACACCCCCGCACTGCCACAAAAAAAACAAGATTCGCCCTTGCGCGTGGTGGATTTTGAGACCCCTTTGCCTAAACTTGTGCGAAATTATACGTCCCGACAGTTGATGAATTTTAGCTACGATAAAGCCACCCTTGCGCATTTTTTAACCTCCATGTATTATATAACCATAATAGTTTTATATAAAACTATTGTCAAGCTTTGCTCCGAGATTCGCCGTATTGAGGGCGGTGTAGGGCAGTTGATATAAGGGAGGACTACAAATGATTAACTTAGGCGACATTCTGCCCATTTTTAAGAAACGGCGACTGACACTGCTTTATAAAAAGCACGAGGCCGGCGACATTTACAGCTTCGTTTTCAAGCTCGAAGGGCGGGCAGACTGGAAGGCAGGCCAGCACGGTGCCTTATTCATCGAGCACGAGAAGATCGCGCGCTCTTTTCGTCCCTTTAGTTTGGCGTCCGCTCCGAGTGAAGACGTGATGATTTCTACGCGCATCACAGACAATCCGAGCGCGTTTAAAAAGGCCCTTTCGACTATGCAGCCCGGACAGCAGGCCGCCATGCGAGGACCTATTGGGTCATTTTATATTAAGGACAGAAAGCCCGTTTTATTTATCGCGGGTGGAATTGGCATCACTCCGTTTCGATCACTAATCGCAGAAAGCGTACAGAACCCTAGTGCTGCCCCCGCCCACATCCGCTTATTGTACATCGACGACCGCGCGCATTTCGCCTATGAGGATGAGCTACGGCGTTTTAACGCGACTAACAGTGTCGAGGTTTCGCTCCTCACAAGCCGCGAGGAGCTCAAAGCAAGCATAGCTCTGTACACAAGTTCGCACAGCAATAACGCGCGCTACTACGTGTCGGGCTCGCGGGGCATGGTCAAGTCTATGCAGTCGCTGCTTAAAGACCATGGGATTGTGTCACGCAACACGGTAACCGACACGTTTTTCGGCGTGCACTAGCTCCAGAGCACAGCACCGCTGTTGCACGGTTCTTTATAAGAAAGTGGCCACCTGCATGCGTTTCTAGCAGGTGGCTTTATACATGGTGCGCGACCTCGTATTATTCCTTGGTATTCTGGGCCAGCCCTTTAATGACCTCGAGCAGAGCGGGTGAGCCGTTCTGGCGATAAAGTATGGTGCCGTCTTGGGCAATGACGAATACTGTTCGTTGAATCCCTATTATAGGTATGCGCACGCGGTAGAGAGCGCATACCTCCTTTGTGGCATCAGTAAGGAGTGCGAAAGGTAGACTCAGTTTTTCGGCATAACTGCGATGCGAAACCAGGGAGTCTGCACTGATAGCCGCAACCTGAAAACCTGCTGCTTGAAGCTCTGTGTAGGCGTCACGCGCCTTTGTAAGCTGGTTAGTTCAGCCAGGGGTGTTATCCTTGGGGTAGAAGATTAGTACCAACGGGCCCTTGGCTAAGGCTGCAGCGAGGTCAAACTCGCCATGAGTCCCTGGCAAGGTGAAATTTGGCGCTTTTTCTCCGATGTTTGGCATGATGCCACCTCCTAAATTTATCCCTACCAAAGGTTTTCGTTCTCTGCCTCGCTAATCCCTGCTAGGGCGCTGTTGTTTCAGGTAACCTTTTCCCAATCAGCAACCCCTCCCTGCGCGAGGACGAATATGGGATGATGGCAGGGCAGCACTACGTCTTGTAGCGATTGCAATCTGCTGGGATCACGCAAGCGGAGCTTCTCACGCAAATGGCTCCATTCGTAATTTAATTGCCCGAGAGTTAAAGTAATTGTTACCTTCTCCGTCCCCCAGTACAGCTTACTGGGGTCGAAATTATAACCACGCTTGTGCGCTTCTCGCCAGACATGCTGCAAGTAGTAATCAATAGCCCCCACAGGATGATGGTGCTGCAAAAAGCGATGCAGCTGGGGGTGGTTTTTATAACCCTGCGTCGCGCCTTTCAGTACGGCTTGCGCTAACAAAGCTTCGCGCCACAGGGCCACAAGTCCTTTCGCATCCAAATATTGCGGGTGCAGGCTCCAAATTCTCATGCTAAATCATCCCTGCCCAATATACTTTTGCCTAATACCAATATATATTATTTCTTAGTAATAATCAAAAACTACTCTTGTCTAATTACTAAATTGATTGTATTCTTTTGCTAAGTGAGAAAGGAGGGCTTCTCTCCCATGTTTGACGGGCACAAAATTTATGACCTAGTCATCACAGGCGCAACAAACCTTATCCGCCATGAAATTATCCTTAATAGAATCAATGTTTTTCCTGTCGCGGATGGTGATACCGGTACGAACCTCGCCCTAACGATGAGAGGCATTGTTGTTTCAGCACAAAGAAGTGATAGCGCACACAAGACGATTACCTCGATAGCAAAAGCGGCTCTAGAGAGCTCGCTCGGCAATTCAGGGCTTATCTTCGCCAACTACTTTAACGGTTTAGCCGCAGGAATAGGCGAGCTGGAGTGTGTAGCCTACGAAAAATTTACGGCGGCCCTGCAACGCGCGGCCCGCTACGCGCGCGAGTCAGTAGCGGCACCGCAAGAGGGCACCATTTTAACCGTCATGCAAGACTGGGCCAACTCCCTTGAACGCCAGGGCGAAGGGGAAGTGACCCCCGCCTTGACCGCCTCGCTGGAAAGCCTAAAATCTGCCGTAGAGAAGACTAGATTCACGCTCGCAATTCTGCGCAAACATGGCGTTCCGGACGCCGGAGCGAAGGGCTTTTACTTCTTCGTTGAGGGTATCGTAGATTTTTTGCGCCACGGGCACGAGTCGCAACTCACCTCTCGCGCCATTGACTTGGTTGAAATCCCCGAGATACACCCCGTCACTGACATCGGACCGTACCGCTTTTGCTCGCAGTTTCTCTTGCGTACGACCCACGACAAGCCCTATTTTGAAAACTTGTTGCAGGGACTTGGCGATTCGGTAGTGGTGGTCGCACGAGAGCAACAGGCGCAAATCCATGTTCACACCGACAATCCCGCCGCCATAATGGCCTTGATGGTAAACGCTGGCGAGGTAGTTTCACATAAAATTGACGACATGCAGCTGCAAGCCAATCTCAAATTTAAACATAGAGGCCGACTAGCCATCGTGACAGACTCTATCGCCGACTTGCCTGAAGAGGTGGTACGCCGCGAAGATGTTGTTGTCCTGCCGCTAAATTTAACTGTGGACGGCACAGCGTACCTCGATAAAGTCACCATGCGCCCTGAAATTTTCTACCCCCTGCTCGACACCCTGCGCATGAACCCAACCTCAGCACAAGCTAGCGCGGCGGCGATTATGCGACTCTTGGCCGATGTGCTACAAAGCACCGATGAAGTCATTGGCATCTTTGTCTCGTCTCGCATGAGCGGCATTTTCGACCGCGTGCGCAAGGTAGTGGCCGAAATGGACACTACGGGCAAGCGGATCGCCATAATTGACTCCAAACTAAACTCAGCTGCAGAGGGGCTGTTGGTGGCAAAGACCATTGACTGGCGGGCGCAAGGCCTTACCTTTGACCAGATAGTGTCTAACATAAATAAGGCCATCGATCGAGCCCGCATTTTTGTCAGTGTTAAAACTCTGAAGTATATGTTGCGCGGTGGGCGTGTGCCGAAAATCCAAAGCTTCTTCCTCTCCAAGTTAAATCTTAAGCCCGTTATCTCGATCGACGCGACGGGAAAAGGCATGATTTACAAGAAGTCGTTCTCCACGCGCAGTGCCCAATCGAGCATCCTGCGGCAAGTGGCCAGTGACATGAAAAACGGCGGCATTGACTCCTATGCCTTGGTCTATGCTGACGACCCTGCCGGCCTCGACGATTTCGCCCAACAGTGCGAAAAAATTATTGGCAAACTGCCGCGCTACACTGCGCCCATATCCCCTATTGTCGGACTAAATGCGGGCCGTGGCGCTATCGCCATTGCTTACTTGAGAGGTGGAGCGTGAACGCTGTGCACATTGTCCTTTTAACATGGCTGCTTTTTTCGCTACTGTATGTCCTAGCCGTGGCCATTAAGAACGCTTCCATCGTGGACATCGCCTGGGGGCTGTCTTTTATGATCATCGCGGTCAGTCAACAATTGAGCCACGGACACCTTAGCGGCACCGTACTCACAGTGATGGTGCTTGTCTGGGGGGCACGGCTATCCTGGCATATAGGCCGACGCAACATCGGGAAGCCGGAAGATTTTAGATACGCAAACTGGCGACGCGAATGGGGACAGAGCTACTTGCTGCGCAGCTACCTGCAAATCTTTATGCTCCAAGGTTTTATGATGCTCACCATATCTCTTGCCCATCTTACAGGCATGACGAGCTCCGCAGAGCCCTTCTCCCTGCTAGCTATTATAGGCCTCTGCGTGTACGCAGCCGGAATAAGCCTTGAGGCGGAAGCCGATGCCTCGCTAAAAAAGCACCTGGCTAACCCACAAAATAGGGGCAAGCTGCTCCGTAGCGGAGTATGGCAGTACTCCCGCCATCCTAACTACTTTGGTGAAGCCTTGCTTTGGTGGGGCATCTACCTGGTGGCATTAGCCTATGGCGCGCCGTGGTGGACAATTATATCCCCACTGACCATCATGGTGCTAGTCCGATATGTGTCTGGCGTCCCCATGCTGGAGAAGGGCATGGAAAAATACGCTGACTTTGCTGATTACTGCGCGACTACGAGTATTTTTATCCCTTGGTTCCCAAACAGGAGGTGAAATAATGACAACTATTCTTTTACGTCTGCTGGTGGTTATAGTTGTGTTTCTGGCTATCGATCTCGTCTGGCTCGGCATTATCGCGCGCGACCTTTACGCCAGATACATCGGGCATTTAATGGCTGCGCAAGTTAACTGGGTGGCTGCGCTTACTTTCTATGCCCTCTTTGTTGTCGGCTTGTACGTTTTCGTGATCGATCCCGCGCTCGCCAAGCAATCCCTGCAACACGCTTTTTTTTACGGCGCCCTTTTCGGCCTTATCACCTACGCCACTTACGATCTCACCAATCTCGCCACCCTGCGCGATTGGCCTGTTATGCTCACCATTATCGACTTGATTTGGGGAACACTATTGTCAGCCGCGGTAAGCGCTGTGAGCTACTTAATAATTAGCAGATTCTTGGTGTCTGCAGTATGAACACCGGTGAAATTGCGCGCGCATACGCTACTGCTTTAGCCAACTTAGACAAAGAAGAATGCACTGCCGTCGCGCTAGCCGCAGTGCAAAGCGGAGAGCTAGATATCGTTACTTTTTATGAGGACGTTATCTTGCCGGCCATGGCCGGACTGAGCGACGTGGAAGTCGATGCTAGGCACCAAATTTGGCGCGAGCATGTTATGTCAGCGATAGTCCGCTCGACCATAGAGCTAAGCTATCTTACCGTGCTGCAGGAGCAAGAGCGGCAGGGCCCACCGAAGCGAGGGTTCGCCGTAGTCTATGTCCCAGAGGGCGAACAGCATGATCTCGGTGCTCGTATCGTCGCTGATTACTGCACCCTAGCCGGCTTTAACGCGCTCTTTCTCGGCGCAAACACCCCGAGCGAAGAACTGATCCACCTCGTCGACCACCTGCCCTTATCACTAGTCGTGATCAGCGTCACTAATGTTTACAACCTGCGCGGCGCCTATGCCGCGGTCTCCCTTGTTAAGCAGAAGCACCCCCAGATGCCCATTGTTTTGGGAGGAATGGCCTTCCTCAAAAATGCGGAGCAGTTCGCGGCTTTTGCTGACGTGCAGATCGTGGCCGACGGTCGCACACTTATGGCCACCTTAGGAGGAATAAACTAATGCGCCTGGCATTCGCAATCGCCTATAGATTTTTGGCTAGTAGCAAGGGCCAGACTATACTTATTGCCGCGGGTATCGCTGTCGGGGTTTCTGTACAAATCTTTATTGGACTCCTGATCCAAGGCCTCCAAGGGGGCCTTATTGACCGCACGGTAGGTAACTCGCCCCATATTACCATCACCGCCGCCGCGGTCGGCGAGCTCTTGAGCGTACCCACCGACTTGGCCACTTCTTTGACTGACCATGAACAGCTGCAATTCATAGGCCAGGTAGCCGATGGCCCCGCCTTTGCGATTAGCGGCACAAGTAGCGAACCGGTCTTGCTGAGGGGCGCGGGGGGAGATACCGTTAGCATCTACAGCTTGCGCGAGCGCCTCATCGCAGGCAGTATGCACCAAAATGACGGCGAGCTAACAATGGGAGCTGGTTTGGCCGATTCGCTCGGGCTAGCGAGTGGTGATTTCGTCGAAATCGTCACGCAAAGAGGTGCACGCCAAAGGTTTCGCATCACCGGTGTCTTCGACTTACAAGTCGCAGCCTTAAACAATGCCTGGGCTTTCACCACCTTGGCCTCCAGCCAAGCACTCTTCGATTATGGCGACAAGCTTACAGCCTTAGAAATTCAAGTATTCGATGTCTTTGCGGCCGAGGACATTGCCACAGAACTTAGTGCGCGCACAAACGGCGCCTATACCTTCATCAGTTGGCAAGCAGCTAACGAGGCACTACTGAGCGGCTTGCGCGGTCAAAGCATCTCTAGCCTGATGATCCAAATTTTTGTGCTGGTCTCAGTTGTGCTAGGCATCGCCTCCGTTCTCGCGATAACGGTCCTGCAAAAATCTAAACAGATCGGCATTCTAAAAGCCATGGGCATAAGTGATCGGGTAGCCCGCGAGATCTTTCTCTATCAAGGGCTACTACTAGGAACGCTGGGGGCGACCTTAGGGGTAGCGCTTGGCGCTGGCCTGCTCTTTGCTTTTACTTATTTCACGCAAAATCCCGACGGGACACAGCTGATTGCTATTTCCTTTGACGTGATGTTTATCGTTTTTTCAGCGGGTGCAGCCATTGTCTCCTCCGTGCTCGCCTCGTTAATCCCGGCGCGTCAATCTGCACGTCTGACCCCCATGGAGGTGATCCGCAATGGCTAATGCCCTGCTCCTCGAACGCATCACCAAGTCCTATGGTACCAAGATCAAAACTCAAGTTTTGCATGGGGTCGACTTAGCCATCGAGAGCGGCACCATTAACAGCATCATTGGGCAGTCCGGTAGCGGCAAGAGTACCCTGCTCAACATCATCGGCACCTTAGACCGGCCCACCTCAGGGAGCATCACCATCGATGGCCGCGCTACAACAACCATGAGCACCAATCAATTAGCGCAGCTGCGCAATGAAATTCTCGGTTTTGTTTTTCAATTTCACTACCTGCTCCCTGAATTTACGGCGCTCGAAAACATACTCATGCCGGCACGTATCATGCACAAGGTCGTAACCCCGGCGATGGTAGCGCGAGCCTCTGAGCTTGCGGACCTTGTCGGCCTAGAAAAAGTAAAGAACAACCTCTCGACCAATATGTCTGGGGGACAACAACAGCGCACGGCCATTGCGCGCGCGCTGATGAACAACCCTAAAATTTTACTGGCAGATGAGCCTACCGGCAACCTAGACTCAGACTCTGCCGAGAAGACTTACCAGCTACTGCGCTCCATCAACAAGCAATTCGGCACAACTATAGTCATCATCACGCACGATCAAAACGTGGCACAGAAAGCTGACCGTATCATCGAAGTGCGCGACGGCAGAATCGTTCTCGACGTGCAGAAATAGTTTCGGGCAGGATACGATTTCAACCACAGAGGCACAGAGGCGTGGAAAAGAGAGGAACATGGAACGAGGGTAACTGCTAAAATTCATTCTTTCTTTCTCTGTGACCTCTGTGATCTCTGTGGTAAAAAACGCCCCCTCTCCCGTCCAACTTCCACCCTCTTACCTCTAACCTCTAGTTACAGCCTCTGTGGTAAAAAACGCGCCTTCCATATCCTGCCTCTTATTTCTTGCTTCTTGCCTCTTGTATTCTTCGGGTGATACAATGCAGAACCGTTTGTCGTCATTATCGCTTAAAGTGCTCCCGCGCCTTGGCCAGCAATCTTTGCTCGCGGTCTGATGTCTGGTGCGGAAAGTTACGGATTGCGCGATGGTATGCCACAGGGAAAATATCTTTTATGCTCTCCCAGTATAGACTCCCCGACAAAGGTACTCTGTGCCCCACAACTCTGTCCCCCAAAGGTCCCCTCTCGACAGTGAATTTTATCGGCATACTTGCTGCGGTAGCTATACTTAAGTCCGGCTGCACTTCAGCAACCAAGCACCAAGCGAAGACGTAGCTCTTCCCTTGATCAACATCTCTGCTGCCAAAGATATCGACCGCAGCAAAGACACTCCCTACCACCCGTGTGCCCAGCAACTCGCGACTAGCATACTCCTCAATGCGCGATTGCATTTGCAGAGGGAATGCGTCTCGTTGACATCCTAGCAGCGTGATGGCCAAGGCCACTAATAAACAGGCAAGCAAATACCAAGTTATCGTTGTTCGTAAGAATAACCTAACTCCTGTGTCCTGCCTAGTCACTCCCTCACCACCTTGCCTACGCTTAGCACGTAGAAGCGATTTTCTTCAGTTGAAACCAAGTGTCCGAGGTGATCGAACACGAGGTAGCGCATGGTAATGCGTACCGGCGCAGCGAAAAAGTCGCGCCCTAATGCATGCCAGTACAGCGCTTGGTAGGGAAAGTCAAACAACACCAAGGGGGAACTGCCCGCGACAGAAATACTGCCGCCCTGCCCTTGCACGGTATAACCTAGCCCGGAGCCATACGAGTGAGCGAGGGTGGCTGTGGCGATCTCTCGCGCCCTTTCCCCCATGCGGTCATGCACGACCATAAAAGTAGCGAGACTGGCCAGTAGATGCAGACCTAGGGTAACGAGCAGGGCGCCGACGAAAGTTAGGCGTCTTTTGCGTAGGCGGGTAAGTATATGCAGGCGTGGGGAGAATCGCTTTTCGGCGACACCGAATAACTTAGTGATACCGAGTGTCATCAGTACGATTACCGCCGCGACAAGCGCATTGAAGAGCGAAATCCCGGCCATTGTACCTGGGATTTGCCTGCGGGACTCGGGCACAAGGGCGAAAGCGCTGACATCTATCTCCTCGAGCGAGGGCAGAGCAAGCACCCGCGCCAAAAATCGCCCCTCGTCGCTCGCCAGCAGGGCGAGATGGCTGTCTTTAGGATGATTGTCCACTGCGGCATAGAAAGCTCCGTATCGGTCTCGCAGCTGTTGCTCTAGTGGCGTTAACGTGGCTTCTCTGCCGGCAGCTAGCTCTTTGGCTACGGCCGCAAATTCCTGAACCGTCTTAACAATCGCGGGGTGACGCCTCGCGACAAAATCGCTCCATGTCTCCCCCGGTAGTTGTGGCTTGGCCATAAACTCTAACCCAGTAATTCGCTCAAGCGTGCTCGGTTCCCTGCTACGCCAAACTAAGGCGAGCGGCTCTTCCATACCATAACCAAAGAGCGAGAAGAACAGCGCGTCACCCCTGTTGTTTACGGCGAATCGAGCAACACTGATGAGCTCAAACTGCTCCGGAATGATGTCGACAAAGGGCAGTCGCCAGGTTTGCTGTCGCCTGACATCCATGATTCTTAGCTCGTGGTTAGAGGCAGAAACGACATAGCGCGAATCGGGTGAAAAGGTAGGCGGCATAATGGATAAGTGGAGTGGGTCAAGCAAGGTGCGTCTATTGGTAGTGAAATTATAGAGTATGTAACTAAGGCGGCGGTTATGCCAAGCGCCGGTTAGTAGCAACCTGCCATCCGGGGACCACACTAGGTCGTTTGACGACCATTCTCCGGCGAGGCGCTCGATTTCAAATCTCATTCCGCGTTCCCGTAGCTCGCGGATACTTGCTGCCGTGAGTTCGAGGCGCGGGTTTTCTTGGGAAAGTTCGGGCAGCAAGAACACCATGGCCAAGAGGTCTTTGACGGTAATCGGCCACAGCGCAACTTCTACTAGGTAGACCGGGCCAAGATTGACACTACCGACAAGGCCTAGGTCTGCGGCAATACCTTGCGGGTCGAAGTCTAAGCGATAGCTGTTCTGCAGCGACAACACGGCGAAGCCGCCCTGCATCGGTTGCGCCAGTAGTCCTTGGTAAGCGTCATCGGAAATTGTAATCACTAAGGTGGCATGAGTTGACTGAAGCCGCCCGCCGTTGTGCAGGCGAGCAAAGACATTGTCTATGGCGTCCACATTTTGCGACAAGTCCGAGATTAGCCTCGCCATCGGCGAGGCATCTTCATGGTCTAGCGTAATGAAAGTCGTCTTTCGTTCGCTAACAAAGCCGGTGATGACCGAGACTGTGGCACTTGCGCGGTAGCTTGGCAACAAGATGCTGGTGAGTAGCAGCATAATGAGGCCGAACACTTTCACCTTAGCGTACATATTGCGACAGCCTCCTCGTCTAAGTTTGAGAACGGAGCTATCCACATTTTATGAAATAGATAGTTAATCTGCGCGAACAACCCTTACGAGGGCAGCTGTGTTATAGGCATCGGTTTCAGCGCGATGGATCCGGTAATTATCAATGACAATTGTCGCCTGGCCGGACTTTGCCGTTGTGCCAAAAGCACTCAGGGCTTTAGCTTGGTTGTTAAACTTAAACCATAAGGTACGGGTATCGTTTTTCATTCTGGGCAGCTTAGCAAGCGAATCATCGCCAACGTAAAAATTCACATAAAGCAGTGAGTCAGCATCTATAACAACCTGGTAGGTACCGCTCAAAGTTGCCTGACCCGAAAACTGAATAATCCCAGCCGATCCAAATGGTCCCGCAAGCTGGGTATCGTTAGAGACAATCTTCATGCCAACGATCACATCTCCGGCCCGTGCCGTAGTAGCGTCAAACACAGGGGCGCTGCCCTCGCGATCGGAGGTTGTCTGGCTCCACAAAGGAATAAGCGCATAGAGTGCATACCCTAGCAAGCAGAGCAGTAGAAATGTCAGTAAAAGTGCATGCGGCTTCTTCATAAATTTCACTCCTTCTTTAAATGTTGACGATGTACTTGCCCTTGCGGACTGCGATTGGGGTGGTCGCGTTAACGACAGTCAGCCCTAGGGACTCTATTGGCCAAAAAACGTGCGGACTGCATGGGCCACTAGACCAACGCCTAGGATCGCGAAGATAAGCCCTGTGAGCCGCAAGATGCCTATATGCAGCGCGCTCAATTCTACCTTCTTAAACATCCACCAGCGGCCAAGTAGCCATGCCCTTTCAGGTAATAGCAGCTGGAATACACCATACGTAGCGAAGAGTGCACCCAAAGCTAACGATTCCAACGGTCTAGGCCTGGCTCGGTGAGCGACATCGTCATGTGGCACAATCAACTCAAAGAGATTGAGGAGCTCGCGATCTTGCTCCGAGCTGTCGGAGTACACTATAATCCCCTTGGCGTCGACGATTTTGTGCATCTCTCTGCCGCTTGGCACAAATGCGTGGACAGTTAGTCTACCATCGCTCGCCCTGAAAGCATTGACAACGTACGCACTACCCTCAACCATAACACTGTGGGCAGAGGAATTGCCCATCCTGCGGAGGGAGATTGTCTTTGCGCCGTCCATAGACGAAAAGACATGCTTGTCGACCTCAGTCCGAGTCCAAAAGTATTCTACACCGCCGAAGCTGAAGGTTGTGTTTTGGGGAGCACTGCTACAGGCGGACATCAGCGGGACGATGCACAATAAAAGGAGTAGCAACCCGGTTGCGAACCGCCAAGGCATGAGACCACTCTCCAAACATTGAAATTCAATCCGCGAAGTATTCATCGACGCCTTTATCAATTCTAGAGTTGTGTCCGTAGTCCCTGCGCTCTTTGAGCATCCCCTAAGGCCGCAGGGAATGATGTGGAGCAGGCCTTCCCGGCAAAAACATAATTCTCAGGCCAGCATTACTTTCCCCGGAGTTGATGGCCCCCAGAAAGCCTGGGAAAAGCATCGGGTCCACAAGATCTACTCCCTCTCTCTGACGTAGCGCATTAACTTTGCCGGCCGGACCTTCGACTGTGACCGCATATATGCCCATGCTCTTTTGCCGACGCGAGCCGTAGCGCCTGTAGTGGTCCTCTGCATTCATCAAACTGGTTTCTTTGCTAGCGATTATCCGGAGGAAACCATCATGTCTGAGTCGTTCTGCAGCAGACAAGGCCATTATCTCGGGGTCTTGTGTTGAGAAAGCTTGTGCGCCATCAGTGATGCCTATGGGGTTTCCTGCTGGAATCTCACCTGCTCGCAATGCTGCAAGTTCAGCACGATGTCTACGTATGTCGTATCGTTCTATGTCAACGCTTCTTTCCCAGTGCAGCCGCAATTCGCTCCAATCTGAAAGCAAGAGTAGGTCTGGAATCCCTGTAGGGATGTCTGCGCGGTCAATGCTCTTTCTCATCAGCCCGCCGGAATTGGTTATGCCATGCTGTGGACCCAATTCTAAGCAAGGGAGGAAGGAGGCTGCTCCGACGATGTTCACTTCCAAGGGGTCAATAACTACCGCCATGTCTTCTGGTGCATACAACCTATCCAACAGAATTAAGGCTATAACGCGCCTGCTCGGATCTGATGCAGCAATTCGCGCTAGGAGATCTTCTCGGCGAACACGGTAGGAAGAGTGCACTTCTGGATGTCGTCGAATGTCAACGCCTAAGTAAGCCCTATTAAAAATGATCGGGATTGCCCTCTGATGCAAAAATGCACTCATTTTGGCGGCATATGCATCGACAGGTGCACCGGCAAAAGCTAGGCGCGCCATGGATCCCGCAAGGTCGGCAAACAGCAGGCCGAACAAGGCTGTCGCAATTAGTAGTACGCGCCACGGTTTGGTAAAAACTCTTTTCAATCGCACGCGGGTCACCCTCTCTGTTTATTTGTTTGCCGATAGCACAACCGCGACCTGCGACCTATAAGGTGAATTTACTGTAACGCTCACGCCCTGACCCCGAATTACTGTCGGACTTGGCAATTCGCGTGTCGCAGCACAACAATTACAGCCGCTTACTCAATGACACTACCTTAACATTGTGACAAGGTCATCGGCACTTTGCACATCACCACCATCCGCCGCCAATGCCTGCTTTTTTCACACAGAATCGCCGCTTGTTCTCACGGTTTAGGCGGGTCCCCCTGCCATAAAACTGGAGACGAACTAATCACACCTCCATTCCATCCAAGTTCTACATATCAAATAAATTGTAAACGATGGATGGAAGTATCACAAGGACATTATAGTAGCGCTTGCTACTGAAACCTGCCTATAAACAAACTACACACACGCTTAATAAGTAGTAAAGCCTGGCTAGAACATCAGCGACATCGAGGACGGGACCTTTTGGCGCTGCCCGTTACCTACTTTAGCTCTCATACATCCCGACGGTTGAAAGCGTGGACTGCAGCCATGCGCATGACAACTATGTACCCTGCGGTGTAGAGCAACATCCGGTAGCTGGGGGTAGAGTGGCTGCCAAAAGGGCCAAGGGCTTTAAAGATTTCGGCGGCGGCAGGGTCGGTAATCCTTGCATCACCCCCCACCATGAAGTGTAGTCCGGCACCATACAAGGTAAGGAAGGCCAAGGTGAGAAGCCCTGCGACCAAAACAACTCGCTTGCGCAAAGCCTCTTTAAACGTAAAGACGGCCATCAACCACATGTCTTTTCGCCCTCCTTTGCCAAGCCCACCAGTTCTAGTGCCGCTTGCGAGCTACGTTTGGCCGATCTATAGTCTAGTCCTGCTAAGCGAGCGTGAAAGTTGACGAGCTCGCTCCCTTTTAGCCAGCCGTGCAGGCGAAAGTTCTCGGGCAAGAAGGGCACGCCAATGAGCGCACTGCGCAGAGAGGCCAGATCCACAATAATATCGGTTCGCGTCTGACCGGCGAGCGTAGCGGACAGATTAAGCCTTGCGGAAGATGCTCAAAAACTGAGCGGCCAGCGTGCGCAAAGTTAACGCACTTTCAATCGAATTGGCACGCGGAGAACCTTGTGTTGGCCAATTATTGTGATGTAAGAGATGTTGAGCAAGGCCTCTTCAATAGGTGCAGCAAACTTGACCTTCATGATGACTTTCTCTGCCTGCCTCGGCCCCAACCTGTGTCCTGCAAAGCGCTCCCCCGCCACCCAAAGCTCAGATATGTGATACTCCCCAACTACGTCGAAGAGGAGGAGATCCAGTCTTACCGGCATAAAAGACTTGTTGCGCAACAGAAAGGAAACCTGATGTTGACCCTCACCATCATATGTTACATAGGCATCGGGAGAATAGATGCGGTTTGTGAACTGCAGGAAGGCGAAAGACACAAGCAGTATCATAATGAATAGAAGCTGTACTTTGGCAGGTAGAATCAGGCGCACGCCCCTTTGCTTCGTTCGGAACCCTAAGTACCATGAAAGGGGAAACGCCAGTAAAAGCAGAACCAACAACGCCCAGTACAGTATCACAAACATAACGAGCTGATCGACAAGAAAAAAATCCCAATGCTCGAAAAACCCCCAACGCACGCCATCATCAAAAATGATCTGGCTGTTAATATTGATCACGCCTTTGACGTAGTAATATCTCCACGCACGGTACCAATGCCTCTGAATGTTCCCATCTGACATAGCAGTAAACACGGTTGTCGCCGCCCATGTTCCTCCAATCCAAGCGAACAGCGGGCCCCAAGCCTGAAACGCCACGAAGAGAGGGATGCCCAAAATCGAGCAAACAAAGGCGAGGGTCTCACCTACCCCAGAGATGCGATTTTAATATGTTACTTCTCTCGACAACACTGACGCTACCTCTAGCAATGTGCCACTTGCACTGTAAGCGCGGGCGGTGCAACGCAAACGGTATGTGCCCCTGACCACCCAGTGGTGGTTGTTCATGTAAACTCCTGGAAGTCCAGGTCCCGACGAAACCCACACCCTAACCGTGGTCCACCCAAGGCCCTCGCGTCGCTGCAGTTCCATGGTAAGGGTGACAGCGTGTGAACTACTGTAAAGGGTGATACTACCGAGGCAGTCGGCTACACCCCAAGCAGAGATAGACAGTTGTGTGATGATGCTCGAAATGTGCGTGAACATAGGCGTGACTGTTCCTTGGAGTCTGTCTGGGCTAGCTGCAGCGAGCGGAGTAGACGTAATGGCCATCTCTACATAACAAAATTTCTCCTATGCCTCGGCCGCCGGGAAGCCGTATCCTCTGCTTGAGCTCTCCGCTCGCTCTGCTAAGCTCCGCCAAAGAATACCCACTAATCAGCAGAATTCTATCTGGGGTAATAAAAGGGCTACTGCGGACATCAGCGGGAGCGAAGCTCAGCTGTCGACTCCACACTTGATCACCGTTGTGTACGTTAAGTGCCACAACCGCCCCTCGTCGGAGAATCGCAAAAATAAGCCCCGCTTCGCCCATGAGTGAGTGGACATAGGGAAAGGGGAAAGGCTGGGCCTTAGACCACCGAATATCACCCGTGTTGGCGTAAAGACCTAGTCCGATTGTCGCCCCAGTGGGGTTCTGGTAGATCACAGCGACGCCACTTTCTGTTGCGGTTATGAACTGTCCATAGTCGCCCGCCATCCCATCATAGTCTAAGAACTGCCACGGATGCTTCAGTTTCAAAATGTCTCCAGTGGTTCAAAAATAGATTGCCACATGGTTCATAATCACAAGGCAAGCTCTCCTAGGGTCTACTATTTAGGCCTTATTGCCGGCCTTAGCTCGAGAAGGAAAAGCGAACCGTCATAGCCGCTCGTATTGATGGAAAAATACCTTGCAGTTCCATGTTTATCTACAAAAGAAATGCCTCTGTGCGGCAAGTCCCGCCCCAACCATGTTATTATGAGCGGCTTTTCAGGCAGTAGCGCGTCCGCGTAGTGCAACACGTTTCCCGCACGCAAGAAAGGTGAGTCCTCACTAACGCTAACCTCTCTAAAGCTGAAATTTCTCAGTATCTCATCTGTAGCGATAATAATCTGGCGGTCAGATTCTGCATCAACAAACTTTTCGAAGTAGACAAATTTGTTCAGCATCCCTTCTTCCGCATCAAACACGCGAACCTGGACTACTAAATTTGACAACAAGGCGTAGAGGTCGTCATTAAGACCACCTAGACCCCCCTGGCCCTGCTCTCCTGCCGTATCGCTATAGAGGAAAAAATAACGGCCACCCTTAGCTGAGTGTATAGCTTCTGTGTGCGGGTAATCATTATATTGAATCAAAACCATAAAACTCTGCCCAGGTTCCGGCTGCTCACTTTCATGAGAGAGATTCGTTTGCGTCGCCTCGGCTTTCATAGTTGCCAAAAGATAGTGAGCCCGCTCGGCATCCTCAGGGCCTAAAAGATAAAACGTTCCATTGCTGCAACGAAAACTGATTTCAGACCACTGACGCTCAGGTGCCGTCAATATGCCACTTGAAGCTGTTTCAGGTGGTTCCGGCACACTTCGGCAGCCCGCAATAAGCAGTATCATAAGGAAAACGAATATCCTCATAAATGGTTGCCCAGCTCGATTCATTGATACTTCCCCTTCCAATGGAGTTTTTGCGGCCCTCTGTGGCCGAACAGGCAATCCCTGCGGGTTACTCCGCCTTGCGGGCAGTCACCGATCGAGAAGGCCTTCACTATATAAAGACACCTAAGGAGGGAGAAATGCAACACTGAGACAAAAAGGACATCGGCGAGGCGACACGCTCCCAACGCGGGGCTAATAGACTACACAAGAAGCCTACATTCTTTCATACATCCCGGCGGTCGAAAACGTGGACTGCAGCCACAAGCATGACAACTATATACCCCGCGGTGTACAGCAGCATCCAGTCGCTCGGGGTAGAGTGACTGCCAAATGGGCCAAGGACATGGGCGGGGTTAAAGAAAACCATATCAGGAGAGGTGCCTTGTGCCAGGCTGTCGACCACTGTAGCCACTACCCGCCGGTACACCGCATCTGCTGGCAGTATAAGACTGGTAACGACACCGATATAGACGGCGGCGGTGCTGCCTAGCATTACTCCGATTTGTTCGATCATGCCGCCCAAGACGGACAGCGCGTAAAGCCCAAACGCCAAGACGCCATTGCCCAAGGTAGGCAACTTAGTGGTCCCGAGCATGGTAACGGACAAAAGCACTAGGGGCTTTAAGGCAAACAAGGCGAGTGCTACCCAACGGCCCGGCAGGAGCAGGCCCGTCTGCCAGTACACAAGGCCGACGAGCGCAAGGAAGAAGAGGGCGGAGTAAGTGACCAGCATGGCTGCCAAGCCGAAGTACTTACCAAGCAGCAGGTCGCGGCGGGTAAGGGGCCGAGCCGCCAGCGGGTAAAGAGTGCCGTTCTCAATTTCCCCAGCAATACTACCTACGGCGGCTAGAATGGCTAGACCCGCCACCAAGAAGCTGGCAAGGTAAATACCCATGCTAAACACGGTAAGCGCCTCTAGAAGCTTAAAGACATTGGCGGCGGCAGGATCGGCAATCCTGACATCCATCCCCAACGTGAAGTGCAGCCCCGTACCGTACAGGATGAGGAAGGCCAAGGTGAGAAGCACTGCGACTAAGACCACTCGCTTGCGCATAGCTTCCTTAAAGGTAAAAACGGCCATCAACCACATGTCTTTTCGCCCTCCTGCATTAAATGGACATAAACGTCCTCAAGGGAATTGTGGTGCGGCGTCACTTCGTAGATGCGGCAGCCCTGCGCCGCGAGTTTGGCCACGACATCGGCGATGTCCTCAGGACTTGGCGCGCGGAGCGTGAGCAGGTCCCCTTCTATTTGCAGTCTAGGGTAGTCCCGTTGCAGTTCTACGGCGAGCAAAACAGGTAGACCACTTAATTTAATGGCGACGGCAGTCGATGCCGCTTGCAGTTCATGTGGTTTGCCATCGGCGACCACTAGGCCACGGTTAATAATCGACACGCGGTCGCAGACCTGCTCCACCTCGCTTAAGAGATGGCTGTTCAAGAACACGGTCTTCCCAGCCGCTTTAAGGGAGAGGAGAATTTCACGTACTTCGCGACGCCCCAAAGGATCGAGCGCCGAGGTAGGCTCATCTAGAAATACCACCCGCGGGTCGCCCACCAGCGCCGCGGCCAGCCCTAGACGCTGCTGCATTCCCTTGCTGTAATTAGCGACGAGCTTTTCACCCTCCTTGGCCAAGCCCACCAATTCTAGTGCCGCTTGCGAGCTGCGTTTGGCCGATCTATAGTCTAGTCCTGCCAAACGAGCATGAAAGTTGACGAGTTCGCTCCCTTTTAGCCAGCCGTGCAGGCGAAAGTTCTCGGGCAAAAAGCCTATTTGTCGGCGACTCCGCGTGTCTGTTGGCGCGTACCCAGCCACCAGTGCCGTCCCAGCTGTGGGGTAGACGAGACCTACCAACATTTTAACGAGGGTGCTCTTGCCCGCACCGTTTGGGCCTAAGAAGCCGAAGATCTGCCCCTCCTCCACGGAGAGGCAGATGTCTCGGCAGGCTACTTGTTGTCCGTAGACCTTGGTAAGATGCGCCACTTCAATAATCGCCACTACCTGACCTCCGACGCAATACTTAGCGCCGCCTCGAGCGGTAGGCCGCTGATGGCCCTCCAGCTGCCGCTCTCACGCCAAGCGAGAACAACCGTCCGATCGATCTCATTAACAAAATAGACACCGGGGTTCCCGTTCACTGTGGTTTCTGTCATCCCCGGTAGATTAGGGATGGGTAGAGTTTGCCGCCAGTCGTGGATGTCGGCGAGTTGTCGGCGAAAGTTCTCCGGCAGGAAGGGCACCCGCATGAGCGCGCTGCGTAGATAGGCCAAGTCAACCCCCGGCGGAGCCTCTATCGTCAGGTCGCGGGCGGCGTAAATGGCAAAGCCTTGCCCTGTTGGGCCGTATTGCGCTCGGACTAAGGGCGGAATGCTAAAGACGATGGAATGACCCGCCAGAGCTTCCGGAAGCAGCAAGGCGCTGTTTCTGCGCAAGTAATTGTTGAGGTTTGCGACATCGGGCGTAAAGGTGATCGTCGGGGCGCGCTCCACAATAATTTCGGTTCGCGCCTGACCGGCGAGGGTGGCGGGCAAATTAAGCTTTACTCCGCTTAATTCTTCGACTTCTGTAGGGTCTGCTGTGACTACCCGTGCGGCATCGGCCGGATCCTCGACCCTCACCCGGCCGAAATTCATGATATCGACTTCGCCATTACCGCCGGGATAGTTATCCAGCAGTCGCCCGAGTGCGGCCATGTCCTCAGGGGTAATGGCAATGATCTGGATTCTCTCCATGCGGAAGACGTTGAGAAACTGAGCCGCTAGAGTACGCCCGGGCGTTGTGCTCAAAATCAGTGCAAGCGCTAAGACCGAAATGGCAACAGTAGCCAGCCATTTGTGACGTTGTAGCATGTTAACTAACCCCCTGTTCGTAGCTTTTGATTCGCGGGCTTGGCGTAGGTGACTCATGTGGATGACGTGCTCCGGGCGGCTGATTGCTGCGGTTGCTTGCATGTACGACGTTAACGAGGCCGCGGTGCGGTCGGCAAGTTCCGCCAAACTGCGCAGACTTTCACGGCAGGCAGCACAACCCGCTAAGTGAGAGGCCACTTCTCCTGCCATCTCCACGTCCAATTCGGCGTCAAGGTAGGCTTGCAGAATTCCTTCTTCCAGACACATGGTCATCCCTCCCTTCTAGTTCGCTGTACAGATCGCGAAAGCGTTGCCGAGCCCGAGCAAGAATGGTGCCCACCGAACCCTTTTCCGTTTCGATGACTACGGCAATCTCCGTATAGCTGTGTCCGGCGTTTCTTAGTAACAGGCACATGCGGTCGCGCGGTTCTAATTTCGCCAAGCAGCGATGCACTCGCTTCGCTTCTTGATCGCGGATCACCGCTTCATCCAAGGAGATTACATCGGCTTCCTCGCGGCACTGTACCTCCTCGCGGCGACGACGCCGAGTCTCCCCGCGTAGGTAGTTGTACCCCAAGTTAGCCGCCACCCTGAGCAACCAGCCGCCCAAGGCGCTTTGGTCACGGGGCGGGCTACGGTACAGCTTAAGAAAAACCTCTTGGGTCAGTTCCTGCGCCGCCTCCCGCTCTCCCAGCAGGTAGTACAAACGTTGATACACCAGCACATGATAGTTCTGATACAAGGCATCGAATTCTCGCGTCGTGTGCGCCAACCTCCTTCCTTACATGCAGCGTCTATCATTAAAACACCGACTAGGTGGATTTTGTGACATGGGGCGAGATATTTTGGAAATTGAACAAAACCCACCTTCGTCCTGCATGGTGAGCGTGTTTACCAAGTGACTATGGACGACTTTGTTGCTCTATTGATGAGCATCAATGAACCCGTCGCGGGCCGGTTTCGTTCCCCCACCTAAATCATCTGTTGATGGGCGGGGCAGGGTCGCCATCCCCGGTGGAGTATGTAGTGCCCGGCAATGAGTCAAAAAGAACATCGGCGGAGGCGGCACGAACCGCGCAAGCGGGCGCGAGTAAAAGCTGCTAACGCATTAGTATCTTCCACGCTCTCTAATCAGGCCTAACACCACATCTAAAGCATCTTCGCCGACATTTACCAAGATGTCGGGTTGCGTACCCCTCTCTGCGTTAACACTGCCATCAGGATTTAGCCCTAGGATAAGTGGCGATCTAACTAGAAAGCCACTATTAGGCAACGCAAAATGGGCAGGCGTTGACCCTATGCCGTCGCCTCCGGTAGGAGTCCCGACAAGTGTGGCCCAATCAGAGGCGGCGGCTACCGCTGCGAAAGCCTCCGCCGAAGAAAAAACGGCTTTGTCCACCAGCAAAAATATCTCGCCTCGGAAACCGACTGGATCAAGCGGGGAAACGACTCGCTGATGCCGCGAGAAATGGGAAAAATCGTTTCTTACCTCAGGTGGCAGGTTCGGCAACTCAGGCAAAGAGGCGATGTCGCCCCAACTGTTGCTCGGCCCGACAAACGTCTCAGTTAGGGAGCCTTGCCGCCAAACACTCCAAAAGGTAACGTTTAGCTCTGTTCTGGTAAGAGGCGCCATGATGTTCTGCATCCAGTAGAGGTCACTGCCGCCGCCGTTGCGGCGTATATCAATGATCAAGTAAGGCAAGCCCTGTATCCGCTCCAGGAATTGGCGGATGATGGGCTTGTCGCGCGCGACACCCATAAAACTCCTTACCGCAAGGTAGCCTACCGTGTTGTTCTCGAGGATATAAACACGAAGACCGCTTGGCATGTCGAGAGTATCGGTCTTACGCGCGAAAGTCCCAAACCAACTCTGCGCATAGCGTTGTGTTACTCTTTCGTCCTCTAACGGCTCGATCCATGGTCGCCAACTTTTAATGAAAGCTTGCCTGCATAAGCCTTGTTGCCCGGCTAGACTTAAGCTTGTGTATGCGTCGCTAAGGCTCTCTTCGCTGAACGTGTATTTTAAAAGAAGGTAATGATCTCGGCGCAGCAGATGGGTGTGCCCTTGCCTTAGCTCAGCTAGGATTGAGTTGAGGGCCGCCTCAAATTGAGTGTCGTTTCTGGCGCCGCGCACTTTCTCGAGGTAGCGATGGTAGTTGTCGAGCCACCTAATGCCGTGTAGCCGCTCTTGCACCCCGAAAAAAGGGTAGTTCTGTTTTAAGGTATTGAACATAAAGTCAAAGTCGGCCACTCGTTCTTCTAGAGTTAGCTGATGCCCAAAGCTCAAAGCCACCAGCGCGACGAGGAGACTTACAGTAAAAACTCCAACTACCACCAGATGTTTCTTGTTCAGCGCAGCTCACTTCCCCTTCTGCTTCTTCTCTGTCACCATAACGAAACAACCAGTTGGGCTAGGTAACGGCCGATCAGTACTACTAATCCAGCTTGGCCCACGCCGGACAATACACCCGTTACAACCCGCAAAGGATTGTTGCTCGTACGCCATCCCCGATACTGCGTGCCACCATCAGCAAGGGCGGGTAATTGGAGCACTAGGCTGGCGATAAACCCGATTTCGACGATGTTAAGCAACAATAAGGGATAAGCTAAGTATCCCACGAGGATGCCGGTGCACCTTGCACAAACGGAGTATTGCCTGCCCCGGTACGAGAACGAGCGATCTGGTCGCCGATGGCACGATACTAAGGCTACTTTTGTCCATGCTCTTGCCATTAGTTACTCCCAAAGAGAGCTAAGACAAAAACCAATAAAAGAGTCCCTACAAATGCGAGTATGGTTACACTGCACACGTCGCTAGCTTTCTGTGCCTTTTCGTCCTTCCAAACGAAATAAAGGATTACTCCGAGCAACGGAGATAGGAAAATATTGCCAAAAAACAACCAGACCTTATCGTTGCTGCTTAGCCCACCCTGTGGTTTCCAACGTAAATGCACCCCACAGCCTGAGCACCAGCCCTTAGAGGGATCTTCGATACGTCTACCGCATCCTGGACAGTCGAACATACTTTGCCTCCTTAATTAGTATTCCGCATTAGAGCATTGCAGAGGGGACATTAGTTGAGGTGCGGGCAGGCCATGAGCAGGACGTCAGGCGAGCAAGTGAACTGCAAACTAGTGGTAAGTTTGCGCTTGCGGCTTGGTGCATATGAGCAATCATCTACAGGCTATCGTTATTGATGTGCGTCGCAGCACCAAGTAGCACGCACTTGCGCACAGCAGTGCCGCTAGCGCAAGATTGCACAGATCAACAAAAAGCTCCAGTCTAATCGGTAAGTTCTTGAGCGGCCAACGGCCCCACTGTTTATACAGAGATCTAACGCAGCCGCCGCAAGGCGGCATTTGCCGTTAGTCGCCCGTGTACTTCGTTCCCTGTAAGGGACAAGTAGTTGTCCACGCCGTCGAGCCGTCCCCCTACGCCCCCCGTCGCACCAGTGTCGCTGACACCACACGCGATGTTGTAGCCGCGAACCTACCGCCTCTAAACGCCCGCAGATGTCTGCTCGCTACGTACCCCTTGCGGCCCGTATGTCAAACGGCGCCACACCCACTCGGCGGGGCCTTGGCTGTAACGCGCCAACCACCAGCGACTATAAATAATCTGGGAGGTGTATATGCCGATGGTCATTAAAGGCATGTAGACGATGCTGATGCCCATTAGCCCTAAGCCATGGCCATAGAACAGCCAAGCCAAGGCTATGCACTGCACTAAGTAGTTAGTAAGTGCCATACGCCCGAGAGCCGCGAAGCCTGCAAACAGCCAGGACAGTGCTCCTCTATGCCACAGCAGTATAATACCTGTTACGTAGAACAGCGAGATAAACGGCGTGCTCACTTCACGCAAAAAGACGGCGGCCGTTCCGCTCAGCACAGGGGTTAGAAAGGCCTCCGCCCAACCTAACTGCAGGCCAACATGGGCCACCGACAGTACAGCACCGACGACACCGCCTACGTACATGGCTTTGCGTATCTGCGGCAGATGCTCCTTTATGCGCTGAAAAACGCCAAGCTTGCCGACGTATAGACCGATGAGGAAGAGTCCTAGTATGCGCGGGATCATGACAATGGCGTTTATCAGAACTAGGGGGAACTCGTTACGCAGGCGATAGCTTACTACCTGCCAGTACGAACCCTGCGTATACACAGTGCGTATTTCATTCAATCTAGCCTCGAACGCGGCTTCCATGGCCGCGACATCGGCAGGCGCTAGACCATCTAAGGTGGCGTTCGCGAACGTGGGCAGCGCAAAAATTAAGTAAATGGAACCCGCGACGATGACAAATGACAAGAGCATTAAGCCCACCGCCCAAGCACGTAGGCGAGGTAACTTTGTTTCTCTAAAGAGTAGCAGCAAAAAACCGATAAGCGCATAGCTGGCTAGCACATCGCCCCACCACACAAAGATAATATGCAGCACGCCGATACCAAACAACACCGCGAGGCGAGACACCAACAACCGGCGATTAGTTGCGGTTTGCCCTTCGCCACGGCTTAAGAACAAGTGAAACCCTAAACCAAAGAGAAAAGCAAAGATGGTGTAGAATTTGCCCAAGAAGAGCACTTGTACTATCCACGCGGTGATGCTCGCAGGGCCTGCGACGAGTAGCGCTGGCTGAAAGAGCACATCCATGTCCGTATTAAACTCCATCAGCAACTGGTTAATCATGACCATGTTCACGAGCAAAACACCAAGCAGAGCAAACCCCCGAATAATGTCTAATACCGCAATCCTTTCCTTGACAGCTACTGGTCCTACCATAAACCTACCTCCTTTGTGTGTTCGCCTGCACCTACGGAATGTTACGTAATAGGAGGGCTTTCGTTTCACTAGCCCTGAGACAAAGTCACCGGATAGGCGTGCGGCGTAGCAGCAAGTAACAGACGCCTGCACACATCAAAGCTCCAAGTGTAAGATTCATGCTTGCCAAGATGATGTTAGTCCTGTCATCAATCATCCCTACAAAGAAGAACCGCAATGATCCCCCAAACGCAGAACCCAGCGGCACGCCCAGACTGAACCTCGCCAACCCAGCCAGCGCGGCGACAACCACAATGCTCGTCCAAAACCATCCTCGATAATGCAGGATGCCCAACAGCCAAAGCACATAAGCCGTGAACGCATGCAAGCTAAAGCTCCATAGCACGGCCCACACTCCCACGGCATCTAAGCCTAGAAACCACGTCTCCGCAATGCTGCCGTACTCAACGGGAAGGATTGCGCCAAGGACAAACTCCAGTGTAGGGCCAATCAACAAGGTCACGAGAGCCATCGCGAACAGCGCTGCGGCGTTAGCTAAGTAGAACTGCCGTCGCGGCAGGTGCCAGCTCTGGAAGAACGCAAAGTGCTCCATGCTGTGATACCCCGCATACACAATGATCAGAAACGATCCGCCCAATCTCACCGTGCTCTCTATTTCTCCCACCCGCATGTAAAACTGCCCTACTAAGTTAATACTCACAATACCAAGAAAGAATAGGACCCCCCACATATAGTCGCCGATGTGAAACAATGCTACCTTGAAAATCGTTTTCATGGTAGCACCCCCTGCTGATTAGTCAAAGCTATAAATACCCGCTGCAGAGTAACACGAGTGAACTCTAAGTTTAACTGCTCTCCCGCTTGTCTGTCAGCCGACGTAAGTCGCGACATAACCATAGCTGACCTGGTGCCGCCTAATGTTTCGCTGCCGATAACGGTGCGCTCCGCAATAAACGCGTTGACCTTGTCTGTGGCGCCTGCAACAGCGTATACTCCCTCAAGTAAGTCCTCAACCGGCTGTTGCAGAGCAATGCGCCCCTCTCTGAGCACAATGACGTCTTCAAGAACTTCAGCGACTTCGTCAATAAGATGGGTGGAAATTACGATTGTCTTCGGCTTTTGACTATAGTTAGCAATGAGCTCGCGGTACAGCAAATCGCGATGTACGGCATCAAGGCCTAGTACGGGCTCGTCAAACAACACTACGGGAGCGTTCGAGGCAAGGGCCATGATTGCCCTAAGGATGGTGCTGTAGCCAGTGGATAACTGTTTTGGAATGCTATGCTGCGCCAGTGCAAACTTAGCCGCCAATGATTCAGCGTAGGTAAGGTCGAACTGGGGATAAAAGGTTTGACACCAGCGAAACAACGTTCGCACCTGTAGACCTGACGGGAAGTAGTTCTTATCGGTCATATGGTAGACTTGGCTAAGCACTGCGTCATGGAGTGCGATATTGCGTCCACCGACAGCGACCTCGCCGCAATCAGGCAAGAGTTTTTTTGTCATCAGGTTAAGTAAAGTTGTTTTGCCTGCCCCGTTACGACCCAGGAGACCGTAGATTTTGCCAGTCTCAAGCGTTAGGCTCACGTCATCGACCGCGCGAATAGCGCCAAAGCGCTTGGAGAGATTTTTAACGGCAATGGTGGTCAAGTCACTCTACCCCTTTCTTTAATCATGGTGATAATGTGTTCTTCTGCGATGCCAAGTTTTGCCGCCTCATGCAGCATCGGATCAACAAAATCCTTCCGAAAGCGTTCGCGCCGCTTCTTCAGAATCCTATCCCTTGCGCCCTGCGCCACGAACATGCCGACGCCACGCCGCTTATAGATGACTCCCTCATCCACTAAACAGCTGATGGCCTTGTTGGCGGTAGCAGGGTTAATGCGCAGCGTCACCGCCAAGTCGGTAGTAGAAACAATCTGGCCGTCTTCGGCATACCTGCCATCTAGAACATCGTCTTCAATTGCTTCAGCAAGCTGAAGAAAAATTGGCCTGTCAACCCTAAAGTCAATCAACACATGGCAACCTCCCTCCACCAAAATACGCTCGGCTTAGTCAGCGTAGTTGGTACATTAGTTGACTAACTAACTATATAGCGTCGCTGTGGGAATGTCAACACAAAAACCACGAGCTTAAGCTCGTGGCTGTGTGTTAATCCCTGCCCCCTGGACTAAGCCCAAACGTTGGCGTAGTGTCGCGATCTCCCGTCCCTTAGTACAGCCGCGGCAGTTTCATGATGACCTTAAACAAATCCCCGTCGATTTCGATGGCAAGTGTCCCCTGCTGCAGCTCTAGCAGGCTCTTGGCGATAGACAGCCCTAACCCCGAACCTTCACTGCTTCGAGCCTCATCCCCCCGTACAAAACGCTCCATCAACTCCTCGGGCGGAGTGTTTAAAGGTAAAGCCGACATGTTTTTAATGGTTAACAAAACATCATCTCCTGCGGCTACCGCATCCACATAGACTCTCGACGCCGGCACCGCATACTTTAGAACATTGGTCAGCACATTCTCGATGGCGCGCCACAGCAGTTTGCCGTCAGCACGGACCTGCAACTGCTCCTCTCTAGTGTTTACGCGAAAGTCTAACTGCTTGGCACTAATGCGATCGGACAACTCACCTAGCCCTTGCGCTAGAAGTGACGGTACGTGGATTACCTCCCAGTTTACCAGCACATTGCCGCTCGCAGCTTTGACGGCTTCAAAGAGGTCGTCGGTCAGGGTCTTGAGCCGTTCTGACTTTTGTTCGAGTACTTCCAGATACTTTGGCGCGCTCTCAGCGCTCAGGCCCTCCTTCTTGAGAAGGTCAATGTAGGCGATTAGTGAAGTGAGCGGCGTCTTTAAGTCATGCGAAACATTAGTAATCAGTTCTACTTTCATTCGTTCGGCTTTGACCCGGCTAGATACCGCACGCTCTAGTCCCTCGGCGATATCGTTGATGTGCTCGGCGATGGCGTTAAGATCCTTGTGCCGTTTTGCTGGTATGCGGTGCGTTGTTTCACCTCGTCGGATGGTTTCCGCACCGTTGGCTATGCTCTGGATCTCCTTGGCGTGGTTAACCACATACAGCGAGGCGGCAGCATTGAGAGCCACCAATGCAGCGAGCACAATCAGCGACGCGAACAGGGAATAGGCCTCCCCAACGAATACGAACGTGAGCACCAAAAATATGGAAGCAACCGCGTAGGCGCAGAAAAGGACTCCCTGTCGGTGCGATACCACAGTTGGCGCAAGTCGCAATGCCCCCAAGATTAGGGCGCCGAGCAACGTATGTCGCCAGAACTCACCACGCTTCAAACGTTTCGCTGCCATGTTTACCCACAGAAGACCGAGCAAGGTTAGGGCTACGGCTGTAGATAGGCCGACAACTAATGGCTCAGCCGTTAGAACATCTAGGTATAATCTCCGCGAGTCAAGCATCACCCGAATGCCGAAGGGGCTTAGTCCCACCAAGCCAGCAAAAGCTAGATCGAGCGGGATGTACTCCCAAAGCAACTTACGTACGGGCGCGGTGTCTGTGGTGCGCCATACAGTCACTACAGACAGCGCGACGCCGAACAGCGATAAGAGTAACCCCCCCAGTACATAGTAAAACGCCACTAGGGCCCTAGCACGTTCCGCATAATACACCTCCGCCAAACCCCGAAAGGCTGGCTCTGCCAAGCCAATGTAGGCAATCAGGCCCGTTTTGTCGTCTGTTACGAAGTCGGTTAACGGCAGATCACGGAAAAACGTTACCACGTCCAGAGTGACGATAACGTTCGTAGTCGCGGCACTGACCCCTTCCTTGACATAGTAGTAGAACGGGTGCGGGTGTGCCAATTTTTCTTTGTAGGCGTCGTGCCGCGCAGAGTCGGGGTCGACAGCGGTATAGTGGAGATGCCTAGCCCACGATAGCGCGCTCTGGCTTATGTTCTGTGCGCGAAGACTGTGCTCAAACTCAGGCGAGTCACGCACTAAGTCAAAATCTTCCCCCACCATTAAGCCGTAACTAAGGAGTATCGCTCCCACGAGTGCAATGACAGCGGCAACTCTAATATTTTTCAACTTTGTATCCAATGCCCCACACCACCTTCAGGAATTTTGGCTCTTTCGGGTTAATCTCTATCTTCTCGCGGATGCGGCGAATGTGCACCGCCACAGTATTGGCGACATTTAGCGGCACCTCATTCCACGCCGCTTCGTATATTTGTTCGATTGTAAAGACGCGGCCCGCATTCTCGCAAAGATACTTGAGTATTTTGTACTCCACCGGAGTGAGCTTGATAACCTCACCGTCTACCATAACTTCTTTGCGCTCGTCATCTACCGTTAACCCGCCGGTCTGCCAAACGCTGCGCCCGCACACTTCACTCCCGAGCGAAGTAAACCGTCTCAGTTGCGCGCGGACGCGAGCTAAAAGCTCGAGCGGGTTAAATGGTTTAGTGACGTAATCATCTGCCCCAAAGTTCAGTCCCAAAACTTTGTCGCTGTCCTCCGATTTAGCGGAGAGAAAGATTACCGGCAGGTTGTGCTTCTCGCGTAGTTTCACTATGGCTCTGATACCATCTAGGTAGGGCATCATGACATCAAGAATTACGAGCTGAATGTTCTCTTGTTCGAGGATACACAAAGCGTCCTGACCGTTGTAGGCGCAAACCACATCGTAGTTTTCGTGACGCAAGTAGATCCGTATGGCGTCAACTATCTCCCGGTCGTCATCGCACACCAGTATGCGCGAAATGGCTACCACTGCTCCTTTCTTTCTCCGAGTGGAAATGGCAATTGTGCGCGGCAACTTAATGTTCATGCCGCACTTATTATATCCGCTATATCTTAAGCTGGAGCGACGATAGTTCTTAACATTGTCTTACTTTTCTTAGCCAAGCCGCCTTGGGCGCCCGTTCTTGTCGCGAAACTCGGAAGTAAAGTGCCGCCAAACTCGGAGGTTGAACCATACAGCTTCCCATTAATGGTCGTCGTTTTGCCGGCACCGTTGGGCCCGAGAAACCCAAAGATTTCGCCGGAATTAACAGTTAAGGGAAGCCCGTCCACGGCCTTTATGCTGCCAAAGCGCTTCGTTATATTTTAGATTTGCAGCATGGTCCTCGTCATGGGTGGCTCCTTAAACGCCCGCAGATGTCTGCTCGCTACGTATCCCTTGCGGCCCATAAGTCAGACGTCGCCACACCCACTCGGCGGGGCCTTGGCTGTAACGCGCCAACCACCAGATACTATAAATAATCTGGGAGGTGTATATGCCGATGGTCATTAAGGGCATGTAGACGATGCTCATGCCCATTAGCCCCAAGCCATGGCCATAGAACAGCCAGGACAGTGCTCCTCTATGCCACAGCAGTATAATACCTGTTACGTAGAACAGCGAGATAAACAGCGTGCTCACTTCACGCAAAAAGACGGCGGCCGTTCCGCTCAGCACAGGGGTTAGAAAGGCCTCCGCCCAACCTAACTGCAGGCCAACATGGGCCACCGACAGTACCGAGCTTGCCGACGTATAGACCGATGAGGAAGAGACCTAGTATGCGCGGGATCATGACAATGGCGTTTATCAGGACTAGGGGCAACTCGTTAAGCAGGCGAGGCAGCTTCGTTTCACGAAAGAGCAGCGACTGGTTAACCATGACCATGTTCACGAGCAAAACCCCAAGTAGCGCAAAACCCCGAATAATGTCTAAGCCCGCAATTCTTTCTTTGACAGCTACCGGTCCAACCATAAACCTACCTCCTTTTGCGTTTGCCTGTATCTATGGAATGTTATGCAATAGAAGGGCATTTGTTTCACTTGCCCCGAGCCGAAGCCACCGGACCCGTTGTCGAGAACTTCAGCCTTGGGCAATCGCGCAGGAGGACAACCATGAAGCAAAAGTATAGGATGTAGTCGCAAGCAACTCAGTCTACAATTCCCATTGCCGCAAATTAATTATTTTGAATCGATATATAATTCAGGCAGGAACAGTTGCATATATGTCGAAATGTAAGCCAACTGGTCAGACCATCAGATAACTAGGTCGCCGGTAACAAGCTGGGGGGGTGTTGCACGGCTGTTTAAGATGCTTGCTTATCGACGTCGTGTCACCTGCAAGTACGTTTAAGTCGCAACTTGGTCAAGAAACAAATGAGGAGGGAAAATTGAAATGCTTGGATTTCTCGCCTTACTGGCTTTCCTGCCAGTACTCGCAACCGTGGTGCTCATGGCAAGTTTCAACTGGCCAGCGAAGAAGGCCATGCCGGTAGTGTGGCTAGGCGCTGTGGGGTTAGGGCTACTGGTGTGGCGCATGGAGCCCGTGCGCGTAGCAGCCGCGACAATCGAAGGGGCACTAAGTGCCTTCAATCTCTTGATTATTGTCTTTGGAGCTATTCTTTTACTTAATACACTGAAGAACAGCGGCGCCATGTTGGCGATCAGCAAGGGGTTTCATGGCATATCCGAAGACCGCCGGGTGCAGGCCATCATCATCGGCTGGATGTTTGGCGCCTTCGTCGAGGGTGCAGCCGGCTTTGGCACACCAGCAGCCTTGGCCGCACCACTTTTGGTCGGCTTGGGCTTCCCCCCACTTGCGGCAGCTTCTATAGCGTTAATATTTAATAGCACTCCGGTTTCCTTTGGAGCCGTGGGCACACCGGTACTACTAGGAGTCAGGTCGGCAGTAGCAGGCCTCATCCCTGATGCGCAAATGACAGGGTACTTAGCGCAAGTTGGCGTGTGGACCTCTCTCATTCATGCTGTGTTTGGGACATTCTTACCTTTGTTTACGATCGCACTCATGACCCGTTTCTTTGGCAAGAATAAGTCGTACAAAGAGGGCTTTGCCGCTGCGCCATTCGCGATATTCGCCGGGCTAGCCTTCACTGTACCCTACCTCATTATGGCTAACTTCTTTGGCCCTGAACTGCCTTCCCTCGTCGGAGCCTTGATTGGCCTTGTCTTAGTCACTTTAGCCGCCAAGCATAAATTCTTAACCCCCAAGTCGAGCTGGGATTTCGCCCCGGCTAAAGAGTGGGACAAAGAATGGGGCGAAGCACAGATCGAGAGCAAGGCGGCTCATGCCGAGAAGTCCATGCCTCTTTTACTGGCATGGGTGCCCTACATCTTGATTGGCGCAATTCTGGTGGCGACAAGGTTACCTGCCTTAGGCCTTGCCGCACCACTACGCGAATGGACTATCCGCTGGACCGCCATACTGGGGCAAACAGGGGTTAACTACAGCTTGCAGCCCCTGTGGAGCCCTGGTATTCTGCCCTTTGTTTTGGTTGCCGTTCTGACCATCTTCCTGCATGGTATGAAGGGTAATGCGGTCTCGCAAGCCTGGCGCACCACAATTAAGCAGCTTATACCAGCCAGCATTGCCTTGGTCTTTGCCATAGCCATGGTGCGCATACTAGTACAATCGAATATTAACCTAGCTGGCTACGACAGCATGCTAATCACTATGTCGACCTTTACGGCGCAAGTGGTTGGCTCAGCCTGGCCCTTGATTTCGCCCTTTGTAGGTGTTTTAGGGGCCTTTATTGTGGGCAGCAACACCGTCTCGAACATTCTCTTCGGCGGGTTCCAACACTCCATCGCCGAAACCTTGGGCATTTCGCGCACCATCGTTATGGCGCTACAGGTCGTGGGCGGGGCCATCGGCAACATGATTTGTGTGCATAATGTTGTCGCTGCCTGTGCTGTGGTAGGCAACCTGGGCCAAGAAGGCCTCATCATTCGCCGCAACTTGATACCCGCCATGATTTACACCGTAGGGGCGGGGATAGTTGGCATGCTACTCATCTATGTATTCGCCACAGGGGTCTTTTAGTAAGAATATCACGTAGAGCGTCAAGCTGGCGCTCAGGGGAGGAAAGCAGTGTTTAAGCCCATTAAGACCAAGCGCGTGTATGAGCAAGTGGTAGAGCAAATTCAAGAGTTAATGCAGAAGGGCAACTTGCGGCCGGGCGACAAATTGCTTTCCGAGCGAGAGTTGTCAGAAAAACTAGGGGTGAGTCGTGCAGCAGTGCGCGAAGCCTTGAGCGCGCTTGACTTTCTCGGCGTGTTAGAGAGCAGACAAGGCGAGGGAACTTTTATCTCCCAAGTGACTCCACAGATGCTGACGGAGCATTTGGCTGTGTTTCTCACCATGGAGAGGGACGCGAACTTAGACCTCTTGGAGATGCGCAAGATTCTCGAAGCTGCGGCTGCTGACCTCGCCGCGGAGAGGGCTAGCGGCGCAGACATCGAACAAATGGCAGAGGCCCTCCAGATGATGAAGTGCGATATGGATAGCGGTGCGCTCGGCGAAGAGAATGACGCCCGCTTCCACCGCACTGTGGTAGAGGCCACCGGGAATAAAGCCCTGGCCAAGACCATGGCCCTTTTATCAGATCTTATTGTGCAGAATATGCGCGCTAGCCGCATGCAGCTCTTTCGCAAAGTTGGCAACAGAGAGGAGCTGTATGCGCAGCACCTGCGCGTATTTACCGCCATCAAGGCCAAGAACGCCACGCTCGCTCGACAGACCATGGTTGACCACCTAGAGTTCGTCGAAAACGAGCTTCTCAAGGGGCCCTTAACTCACAAGTAGGGAGACCCTAGTACATCTATAGCGCAAAATCCATGTTAGGAGGCAGACTGAGTGAAAATCATTGTCACCATCAAGCAGGTACCAGAGACCAGCGATGTCAAGATGGACAAGGAAACCGGCACGATGATCAGGGAGGGTGTGGTTAGCGTTATAAACCCTCTCGACCTCTACGCAATCGAAACAGGCATACAGCTAAAGGAGCAGTTCGGAGGCCATGTTACCGTTTGCACCATGGGCCCACAGAATGCAGTAAAGGCCCTAAAAGAAGCCATCGCGATGGGTTGCGATGACGCTGTGCTCATTTCCGACAAGAAGTTTGCCGGCGCAGACACCTGGGCCACCTCTTACACCTTGTCAGAAGCCATTAAGAAGTTTGGTGGCTATGACTTAATTCTCACTGGGGAGCGGGCCACCGATGGCGATACCGGCCAAGTAGGGCCTGGGATTGCCGCCTGGCTAAACCTGCCGCTAGCCACTTATGTGAGCAAAGTGGCCTCCGTCGACCAAGAAAGCATTACCGTCGAGAGACTGGTGGAAGAAGGCTACCAGGTATTGCAACTACCCTTGCCCGCCCTGCTCACTGTGGTTAAAGAAGTAAGCAATCCTAGGCTGCCCACCCTGCGCGGCAAGAAAAAAGCGCGCGCTACCACAGTACAAACTCTGACCGCAGCCGACTTGGCTGTTAAAGAAGCAAATATTGGGCTAAAAGGTTCGCCCACAAAAGTGGTCAAAATCGGCTACCCCAAGGTCACCCGCGGTGGCAAGCTGGTAAAGGCCGCGGGCGAAGAGGGTTTAAACAATGCTGTCGATTCGCTGTTGGTCTTTTTGGCCGACAAGGAACTGATATAGGGGGTATATATAGTGAGTTATGTATGGACTATAGCCGAACAAAACAAGGCTAAGCTGCGCGATGTCTCCTTTGAGCTACTTTCGCGCGGTCGCAAGCTTGCCGACAAACTATCGACCAAGCTGTGTTCGGTAGTCTTTGGCAGCGGGCTAAGCGATGAAACGCTGACGGAGCTAATTCACCGTGGAGCGGATGAAGTGTATGTCGTTGACGACGAGAGGCTCAACTCCTTTATTGTAGAGACCCATAGCAATGTTCTCTCTAGGTTGGTCATGCAGTACAAGCCGCACACCATTTTGGCGGCAGCTACTTCAAGTGGCCGCACCTTAATGCCCCATGTGGCGATTAAAGTCAACACCGGCCTAACCGCCGACTGCACCGAGCTCGAAATTGAAGAGAAAACTAATCTTCTCCTGCAAACGCGCCCGGCTATTGGCGGCAATATCATGGCCACGATCAAGACCCCCGACCACAATCCGCAAATGGCCACTGTAAGGCCAAAATCAAGCCGGCCGCTCCCCCTAGACGCAACTCGGCAAGGCAAAATCGTCCGCCTAACCATGGAAAACGAAGACTACGACAGCAGAGTGCGCGAAGTCGGCATTCGTGTCGATGCTCTCGGCCATGGTAGCATCGAAGAAGCTGATGTCGTCGTTGCTGGCGGCAAGGGCATGAAGCGGGCAGACAATTTTGGTATGCTGCGTGAATTGGCAGGACGCCTAGGTGCATCAGTAGGCGGCACCAGGGACGCCGTAGACCGCGGATGGCTAACCTACCCACAGCAGATTGGGCTAAGCGGTAAAACAATTTCACCGAAGCTCTATATTTGTGCCGGGGTTTCAGGGTCGATACAGCATCTCGCCGGCATTAAAACAGCCGAGGTCATTGTGGCCATTAACCAAGACCCAGATGCCAACATATTTCAAGTCGCCGACTTTGGCATCGTAGGCAATCTCTTTGAGGTTGTTCCACTCCTCAACGCTAAGTTGGCAGCTTACCAAAAGGAGGGCAAGTAAGTGCCGTACAATGCTGTAACCAAAGAAATTGTCGAGCAACTTCAACAAATAGTAGGGGCAAGAAATGTTTTTTCGGACACCGAAAGAATGGAAGCCTACTCGCACGATGAAACAAACAAAGAGGCCTACGGGCACATGCCTGAAGTAGTAGTGATGCCTTCCACCAGCGCAGAAATTGCCGCCATCGTCAAGCTCGCTAATCGCGAGCGCCTTCCGGTTACTCCCCGGGGAGCCGGTAGCGGGCTATCGGGCGGCGCTATCCCAGTGTTTGGCGGCATACTGCTATCCGTAGAGAAGATGAACAAGATCGTGGAGATCGACTACCCCAACATGATGCTCACCGCCGAAGCTGGGGTGGTAACTAATGACATCAATTCCCTTATTAAAGACAAGGGCCTGTTCTATGCGGGCTACCCAATGAGCGTCGAGACTTGTTTCTTAGGGGGCAATATCGCTGAAAACGCGGGCGGAGGCAGGGCCGTCAAGTATGGAGTGACCGGCAGGTACGTTATGGGTCTAGAACTCGTAACCCCCACCGGCGACATAGTCGAACTAGGAGGCAAGCTAACGAAAGACGTCACCGGGTACGACCTTAAGCAGCTCATAGTTGGCTCCGAGGGCACGCTCGGCATTGTTACTAAGGCCACCATCAAGTTAACCGGCCTACCCACCGCCAAATCTAATTTACTAGTCCTCTACAAAACCCCCAAAGATGCCATTGACACCGTCCCCGTGATTATGGCGAAGGGGAATATACCCACCAGCATGGAGTTTATGGACAAACTCTCTGTGCAGACCGCCTGTGAATACCTCAATGAGAGTCTACCCTACCAGCAGGCAGGCGCCATGCTCCTCTTAGAAATAGATGGCACCAATCAGGAGCAGGTCGATATCGCTACAGAAGAAATCGGCGACTTGTGCATGGAAAACGGAGCCATAGAGGTCTATGTGGCCGACAACTACACCACACAGGAGCGAATTTGGAGCGTTAGACGAAATATTGCGGAGGCCTTTAAAGTTGTGTCTCCCGTACAAAGCCTAGAGGACATCGTCGTGCCCATAGCCGCCATCCCCGAGATTATTCCTGAGCTCGACCGCTTATCGGCCAAGTACGACATTAAGATACCTTGCTATGGTCACGCCGGAGACGGCAATCTCCACGCCACCCTAGTCAAAAACCCTGCGCACAGTATGGAGCACTGGCACGAGATGCTTCCCCCTGCCCTGCGTGAGCTCTACGAGGTGACCACAAAACTCGGAGGTAAGATCAGCGGCGAGCATGGCATTGGTCTTAAGCGCAAGAAATACATGGTCGAAAACATGAGCCCAGTCGAATTAGAGCTAATGAAGGGCATAAAACGGGCCTGGGACCCTTTAAATATCATGAACCCAGGCAAAATTTTCGACCTTGAGGACAACACCCCCGCGCACTAGGGAAGGAGAGATCATAGTGGCCATAGTCAAAATCCCCTATGCCCGCGAATTTGTCGAGCTATCTGTAGATGACCGCAACCTTGTCGGCGTACTAATGTCGCAGGCCGATCACTATCACGCTAGCGGCACCCAAGAGGCGATCATAAGCCAAGCGCTAGCGCAGCCCATTGCTTCACCGCGCCTCAGCGAATTAGCGATGGGCAAGAACAAAGTGGTAGTTATCACCAGCGATCATACTCGGCCTGTACCCAGCAAAATCACCCTGCCACTCCTCCTAGCCGAAATTCGCCGCGGCAACCCCGCGGCCGACATCACCATTCTTATTGCTACTGGCTTCCACAGGCTGACTACCAGGGAGGAGATGCTAAGTAAGTTTGGCGAAAAACTAGTGGCGGAAGAGAACTTCGTCAATCATGACTGCCGCGACGAGGCTAGCCTCATTGACGTAGGCGTACTACCCTCCGGCGGCCGACTGGCGCTTAACAAACTGGCGGTCGAAGCTGACCTCTTGGTTTCTGAGGGTTTTATCGAGCCGCACTTTTTTGCCGGCTTCTCTGGTGGCAGAAAAAGCGTCATGCCCGGCGTGGCCTCGGCTACCACTGTTTTGGCGAACCACTGCGCTAAATTTATCGCTAGCGAGTATGCGCGTGCGGGTATTCTGACAAACAACCCCCTGCACATAGATATGCTGTACGCGGCCAAGGCCGTGAATTTGGCCTTCATCATGAATGTGGTTATCGATGCCGAAAAGAGAGTGATCAAGGCCTTTGCCGGCCACATGGAGGAAGCACATCTAACTGGCTGTGAGTTTGTGGCCAAGCTAGCGGCCGTCAAAGCAATCAAGGCTGATATTGCAATCACTTCTAACGGCGGCTATCCCTTAGACCAAAATGTCTACCAGGCTGTTAAGGGCATGACCGCCGCGGAGGCCACCTGCAAAGAAGGCGGCGTCATTATAATAGCCGCAGCCTGTAATGATGGCCACGGTGGCAAAGACTTCTACGAGACCTTTCTTAACTGCCCTTCTGCTGAAGCGATTTTCGAAGAAATCATGCGCGTTCCCATGGAAGAAACCGTGCCCGACCAGTGGGAATCGCAGATCTTAGCCCGCATTTTAATGAAGCACAAGGTCATCTTGGTCAGCTCGCATTGTGACCCCCAGTTAATCACCAATATGCACATGCTACATGCCTACTCACTGCCAGCGGCTTTGGACATGGCTTATGCAATGAAGGGTGACCAGGCTAGCGTCGTGGTTGTGCCCGATGGCGTATCGGTCATCGTTTCATCCTGACAGTAATAGCATAATCGAAGAGGCCAGCGTCACTTTGCGCTGGCCTCTTGGCTTACCCAAGAAATCTGATACGGTCGCTACTCGCGGGCACGCCATTGTCTACTCGCTGCCAAACCCCCTCAGTATATAACTCGTAGTTGGCGAAGGCGCAGGCTAGGCCTTGCGCCAGCATAAGGTTGGCATTGTCCATGAGCTGAAAATGCAGATGGGGCTGCGACGAGTTTCCGGTGTGCCCGACTAATCCTAGCTGGTGGCCAACTTCTACCCTGTCCCCCTCCTTGACGCTAACACTGCCGGGGTGCAGGTGCGCATAGAAAGAATAGCATGACTCATGCTTAACGATGACATAGTTGCCCACGAAGTCATGCAAGTCCACATTTTCGGGGTCGGGCCGAGCTAGGCGCTTGGCAAACTTAAGCGAATTTCTTACCATGCCGAGCATACTAAGCCAGGGGTTAAGCCAGCCTGGCTCCGTAATGCCGTCACGCGCCTCTACTACCACACCGGGCAAGCAGGCAAAGACTGGTGCCTTCCAGCAGTAGGCTGCCGATGTCGCCAAACCGATGGTGAGGTACTGCCAGGCGTGCCCGCGACCGAAATGGTCTTTGCCTTTGCTCCAGTCAACTTGGATAAAGTCAAAGGCATACCTCTGGCCAAGTTGGTCTGTGCCATGACTAGGCACCTTGCTGCCAGGCGTGTTCGGTGCCACCCACTCACCCCGCAGCGGGAAACTGACAGTAGTAGTATCGCTCATTGGCTTCCCCCCTTCTTTCTGCCGCCTACCGGCATCCCACGGCATGACCTCAAAAGAGCTCGTTTACCCAAAACAAGGCGTCAAAGTAGGCCGCCATGAACTTTTTGGTGGGTACTCTTTGGCCGAGCACATTTAGGGTTTCTGCCTCCCACTCAGCGCGCTCGTAGGCAATGACACTGTCGAGCACAGTACGCAGGCCATTATGCTCGCCAAGAAGCGCCGCCGAAACATCTGCCGGTAAGGGCAAGTCCTTAACTATATCGGCCATAGGACGATTAAGTAGGGTGTCAAGCGAGGAGAACAGGCCAGTAAGAAAGTGAGAGAAGCCCCCCGAGCCCCACCCTGCTGCCGTGTGAGCTCCTCCATTAATTTAGCGCGGACCAAGCTGGTCTTTACTAACTCCTGATTCTTGCCCCCTTGCGTCTCCATTAAGATCATAAGGTAGACCCATTTGCGAAACTCAAGTAGCCCGATGCGCACTAAGGCCTGCTCAATAGACAGAATGCGCTGCACCGTACCATAGGCAGCTGAATTGGCGAGCTTGAGGAGCTTGTACATGAGACCGACATCGCGCTCAATAATCGCCGTAATATCTTGGTAGTCTGGCTCTTCGTTTTCTAAGGCGGAGATAATCTGGACTAGGGTGGTGTTAAGGCTGGTTATTTCACGGCCGGCGACAATGGCAGGCTTGCTAAAGAAGTATCCTTGAAATAGATCAAAGCCCATCTTCAGCGCGACATCAAACTCTGCCTGCGTGTCTAGCTTTTCGGCCACAAAGCATTTTCGCCCCTTGTATTGCGAGAAGAACTGCCGCTGCCCATAGTCACGCAAGGAGCTTAGCTCTAACTTGACGATAGAGGAGAGCTCGAGCAGTGGCAGCATTTCTTCCCTGTGCACATAGTCATCGAGCGCTAGTACATAGCCCTGACTAACCAGCTTGCGGCAGGCAGCAACTACGGCCTCTGTTGGCAGAACGCGCTCTAGCACCTCGACCACGAGATTTTTCTTGGGCAAAAGTAAGGGCACCTCGCGCTCTAGCAATTCACTCGAGAAATTAATAAAGGCACGCGTGCCGCTCGTCAGCTCGTCTAAGTGCATGACGAAGTACGCATGATTAATAAGCTCTGCCGTCGCTTGGCTATCGCTTAGGCCCTCGAAAACATTGTTCTGGCTACGACGATAGAGTAGCTCATAACCGTAGGTCTTCATTCTCTTGTCGAAAATGGGCTGTCTCCCAACATAGACTTCCATACGCAGCCCTCCCCTGCCTGTAAGTGGGGCAAAAACTCGTAAGTGATTGCCCACCTTACCTTATGCCCTCTGGAGCAAGTGATCATCCCTATGCTTCATAGATTCTGACCATTTTTCAATTTTAAGAAATATGTCACGTTCTTATGATCATGAGCACTCCCGCTATTTCATTCTCAAGCTCATCACATTCGTCCTGCTGGCTTCTTATGTAGCTTGCGAAAAGGGCTGCTTTTTCTGGATACAGCTCTTGCAGTTCAGTCGCCCTGGCAACTATACAGGCCTGCTGCCATTCATTTAGGCGCTTCATTTCTTCATCTTCAGTAAATTTCTCATCGAGCAGCGAAACTCCTGCATTTTGTAGAAACATCAGCCACTGGTTTCTTGCTAGGTACTTCCCTAAAACCTCTTCCTTGGCGTAGGCATCATCGAGGACTATGTAGCCGCCGCCTTTGACGGTGCTCTTTAGCTTGCGAATGGCCTCCTCGCAACCTCCAAGCACATCTCCTGCGGCGCCAAACACAACCAAATCATAGTCCCTTTCGGCCATTACGAACTCGTTTATATCTCCCACCTGAAATTCACACAGACTTTCTAGGCCGTACTCATTGGCTTTCTTGTTGGCAAAGGCGATAAACTCAGGCATGATGTCAATGCCCTTGACCCTGCAGCCGAACGCCTCGGCTAGTCTGACGCTGACGGCGCCTTTACCGCATGCCAAATCAAGCACCTTTGTTTGCCTGGATACCTGCACATGCCTCTCTATAATCTCAATAATGTCTTTTGGTGACGAACCAAGCTCCCACAAATCCTGTAGCAGGTATGGGAGGTACGGAATGAGCTCTGTAGACTCGGCAGTTAGTGACTTTGCCAGCTTCTCTTCAACCTGTGACATCGCGATTCTCCTCTCATAAACAATTTCGCCTTACAGACAACCGGTCTGCGACTTACTAGCTTTAGCAGGATGACCTGAACTGCTGCAGAATACTTATGACGTAGTCACTACTAGGGGGGAACTAAGTCGCGTACTAAAGAAGAGCTGCTGCAAGCGTATACCAGCGACGCCGACCGCCTCTTGGCGGCCAAGGCTTTAGACAAACTAATGTTAGCCGAAAAAACATGGCAAGTGGTAGCCGGCGACTTCTGCGACCCGGCACAAGTCCAGCTCATTTCACAACTGGCATCGCGGGCGGGCTGTGAGGCCAGCGCCTATTTTGCAGGTGGTTACGCGCACGCAGAACGCCTGCGGTGCTGTTTTGCGCGGCCCGAATGCCCGCCCCAAGCTGCAGACTACAAGCTCGCACTGCTACGGGTCAGCGGCAATTTTGCCTTTTTTAAAGTTTACCATCGAGACTTTCTTGGCGCCCTGCTCAATCTAGGAATACGGCGTGAGAAACTAGGTGATGTAGTCGCCGAAGACACAGGCGCGTTCCTGGTGGTGGACAGTGCTGTGGCAGAGCCTATTCGCATGAACTTAAATCAAGTCGGGCCAGTGCCGGTGACTGTGGCTCTGGCAGACCTAGCCTCCCTCAGCTTATATCAGCCGCATTTCCAAACCTCTACAGTTGTTGCCGCCTCGCCCCGCCTCGATGCCCTTGCAGCTGCCGTGTACAATATTTCGCGCAGTGAGGCTGCTAGCCTAGTAGAAGGCGGGCTGGTGAAGCTCAATCATATCCCTTGCCGGAGTGGCAGCAAGGAGGTAAAGCCAGGAGACCTTATTTCTGCAAGGGGGCTAGGCCGCGTCTATGTACGAGAGTTTACCGGCCAAACCCAAAAAGGTCGCCTGCGAGTACGCATAGAAGTTAAGGTGGAGAGGAATGAGTAAGCTATGGACGCAAGGAGGATATCATGAACGCCACAAATTGGAATTTTGACCACTCTTACAGTCGTCTCCCAGCCTTGTTTTACGAGCTAAGATCCCCCACCCCTGTACGCGCCCCCGACTTAGTGCTCCTAAACGAGGCCCTGGCCACCGAGCTTGGACTTAGCACGGAAGCTCTACATAGTCATGATAGTGTCTTGGGACTCTCCGGCAGTAAAACACCCCTGGGCGCACTGCCACTGGCACAGGCTTACGCAGGGCACCAATATGGGCACTTCACCATGCTAGGCGATGGTCGCGCCATACTCCTTGGCGAGCACATCACCCCAACTGGTGCGCGCTTTGACATACAACTTAAGGGCTCTGGTCCGACAAAGTATTCACGCCGGGGGGACGGGAGAGCGCAGCTTGGGCCCATGCTGCGCGAATATGTGATTAGCGAGGCCATGCATGCGCTTGGCATCCCCAGCACGCGCAGCCTAGCAGTTGTACGCACGGGCGAGGTAGTTTGGCGTGACACAGCGGGCCCCGGGGCAATCCTTACGCGCGTAGCACAAAGCCACCTGCGCGTGGGCACAGTGCAGTACGCTGCAGAATGGGGAACAAAGGCCGACTTGCGCACGCTAGCCGACTATATCATCGCCCGCCATTTTCCACAGTTAGTCGCAGAGGAGGAACGCTACCTGCTCCTCTTTCGTGAGGTAGTACAACGCCAGGCCACACTCGTGGCTAAGTGGCAGCTCGTGGGTTTTGTGCATGGCGTGATGAATACCGATAATATGTCGCTCTGCGGTGAGACGATAGACTATGGCCCCTGCGCCTTTATGGACACCTACGACCCAGCTACTGTTTTTAGTTCTATCGATACACAGGGCCGTTACGCCTATGGCCAGCAGCCGAAGATTGCCGCCTGGAATTTAGCACGCCTAGCCGAAGCCCTCCTGCCCCTAATTCATGCCGATCAGAAACAAGCCGTTGTCTTGGCGCAAGATGAGTTAGCTCGTTTTGCCGCCTTGTATGACAGGGCCTGGGCTAGTGGCATGCGCCGTAAGCTTGGCCTACGCGGCGAACACGCTCTAGATATGCCTCTCTTTACTGACCTGCTTCACCTCATGCAGCGCTACCAAGCTGACTACACGAATTTTTTCCTTGGGCTAACTTTCGGTGACTATGGCGGCATTCCCATCTTTAGCAGTGCCGAGTTTAAGGAGTGGCTACAACGCTGGCAAGAGAGGAGAGAACAACAAGACGAAGGCGGGATATCAGCACATGAGCTGATGCGCAGTGCCAACCCCGCCCTAGTACCCCGCAACCACCGCGTCGAGGAAGCCCTGCAAGCAGCGGAACAAGGAAACTTGGCCACAGTAAAGCTTCTGTTAAAAGCACTCGCCAACCCGTATGCACATTCCCCCGAGCAAAAGGCCTATAGCCAGCCGTCGGGCCTGCCCTATCGTACCTTCTGCGGCACCTAGCAGGCTGTCTCTTGGCCAGGTGCTTTCACAAAGAGTCAAGACGCAAGCCCTCGACTGGCCTTCTGGCAAGACGAGGGCTCTTGACGCTTAAGTTCCTTGTAGTTCAATTAGACGGTACAGTAACGCGCTCGCAACAAGTGCCATCACAGCCCCAAAAGCAAAGGGAGCGGAAGGACCAACGTACTTCCAAAGTAAACCGGCCAAAAGACTGGCTGGAAGCAGTGTCATGCCAACTATGGTTCCGTGCCAGCCAAGAATGGTGGCCTTGCCAAATTTTCCTCCGATATCCATCAACAGGGCCTTTTCCACGCCCTCTGCGATGCCCGCATACAGTCCGTAGATAGCAAACAAGAGCCACAAGGCACTCGGAGAAGACACAAGCGCAAAGCCGGCGTAGACAACCGCATACAGCAGGTAAGCGCCAAGCAGCAAGGGCTTCCGGCCTACTCTATCAGATAGTTTACCAGCCCCATAAGACACGGCAGCATAACTAAGGTTGTACACGAGGTACAGTAACACCACACTCGCCGGTACAAAGCCGGTGTTGTAGGCTCGCAGCAGGATAAAGTGATTCGAAGAATTGCCGAGGGCAAACAATAGTGATACCAGGTAAAACATTTTAACAGGCTGCGGAAGTTGCGCTAGGGGGGGCAGGGCCTGTTTGGACGAACTGCTCTTCGCAGCTAGCGCCTCTTTCACTGGCACGAAGCACAGTACTGCCAAGCCAGCTGGGAGCAAAGACCAGAGAAAAACGCGCGAGTACTCCTGAGGCGCAGTTCTTAAAAGGAAGTAGGCCAATACAACGCCAACCGCCGCGCCAAGTGTATCCATCAACCGATGAAAACCGAAGGCGGCTCCAAGTTTGCCTGGCATGGCAGATTCCGCAATTAAGGCATCGCGCGGTGCACTGCGCACACCTTTGCCCATGCGGTCTAGGGCTCGTGCCAAAAATACCCCCGGCCAGCTTCCCGCTAAAGCCAGTAGTGACTTACCTGCAAAGGAAAACAGGTACCCACTGACGGCCAAAGGTTTGCGTTTGCCTAGCTGATCAGAGTAGCGGCCAGAGACAACCCTAAGCAGTGAAGCAAGGCTCTCTACCGTCCCTTCAATTAGCCCAATCACCACCGGGCTAGCCCCAAGGCTACTAGTCAGGAAGAGGGGAATGAGGGGATAAACCATTTCGGAAGATATATCGGTAAAGAAACTGATTAAACCAAGCAGAAAGATGTTCACAGATTGACACGCTCCTTTTGCAGTTCGCAAGTGGCAGATACTGTTTGCCTCGGTCTACCGGTGCTTATTTACGTCTTCCGCGCCGCTTAAAGTCTTGTTGCAAGGCGGCGTTCCAATCTAGCGGTACGGCAGACTCTTCGCGGAACATAGACACCGCGTCGCTCATCGCCATAAAACTCAAGGACAGGCCCTCTCTGTCTGGGTGGAAATCCTGTGCGCGGTCTACCGCAATGCCAAACCGGTGGGCGGCCGCCACAGCATCGATATTTGCACCGAGAAAAATAAACTCCCACCCGTATTTTTTCTTCTTGTGCTCGACTCTTTCCTTTATCATCTCGGCCGAATACTCGCGGCTGGCGTTCTCCTCGCCGTCTGTGATAATGACGAACAACACTTTCTCGGCACGAAACTCCTCGGCAGTATTCTTTTGCACTTTGCTTACCTTGTGGATCGCCTTGCCTATGGCGTCTAGGAGCGCGGTGTTTCCCCCAACCTGATACTCCCTCTCGCTAATAGAACGAACCCCTCTAATATCGATACGGTCATGCAGCAGCTCGTAGTCATGCGCAAACAGCACCGTCGTAATGCAGCACTCACCTAGAACTGCCTTCTGCTTTTCCAGCATGGAGTTGAAGCCGCCAATAGTGTCCGCCTCTAGGCCACTCATGGAGCCACTCTTATCTAGTATGAATACGAGTTCGGTCAGTCCACTTTTCATTACAGGACCCTCCCTTAAGTTTCTTGTGACTTAAGGGTAGCACCTCCCGCAGGGAACAAGGTCGCTTGCTAAGCGACAAAGAAGGGCATCTATTGGGCTTACCCACCTAGCAGCGGCTGGTCGTATTGAAATAAAATCTGGTTAATGACAAAGATATCGTAGCGGCTGCGCGTGATGAAGTCCTCAATTATCACATCTACATCGGTCATATCCCTATCATCAATTAACCGTAGCAAAGTAACCGAAAAAGGCTCATCGAGCCTGTCAATCACATCGTTAAAGCTAGACGGCATCGACTCCGCCTGCGTGAGGACCATCATGGGATAATGGAGATGCTCTCGTGGCCGAGCTTTGCCCTCCCTGACATAGTAGCTCTCTATGTAGCTGCCGACTTCACCTTGCAAACGCTCACTAACTGCAAAATCTTCTTTGTTAGGAATGACCAAGTACACCTTCATGTCGTTGAAAAGGAGGTGGTCACGTATGGCTATGTTCGCCACGCGCAAGGCTTCCTCTCGCGGGTAGCCAGAGCTCTCGCTAGAAACCAGCGGAAAGGCAATGCTCGCGCATTCATGCTCGGCAGCATAAAAAAGTGCGTCTAAATGCGCCATGCTAAGGAGCCTCTCGCTCTCTCTGGTGTTCTCTGGGTTGTAGTTCGGCATTTAGACGCGAACCAAGTATTTTGCCAGCTGCGAGTTGCTAGGTTCTACGGTTACCTTGCCTTCCCTAAAAAGGCCCGGCTTACTTATGAAGGTGACGACTGCGTCAACCCTCATCTTGGCTATTTCCCCATGAACAATTTTAAGTGGCACAATAAGCACCTCCATGTGACACAAATATCGCCTTCACTGCAAAAAGGTCGTGCGTCAAATCACACTATCAATATGAAATCTTATCCTGCAAAAATACACCTCGTCGCAAATCGTCAAAAGCCTTCGCTAATTCCTCCTTCGTGTTCATAACGATAGGGCCGCCCCACACCACCGGCTCTGCTAGCATAGTCGAACTTACAAATAGCACCTGAGCACTTTTATCTGTTCCGCCAATTTTAACAAAATCTCCAGGAGCAAGCTTAACCGCCGTCTTTTCTCTTACCAGTTCGTCGCCTATGTAGGCGTCCCCTAAGAGGGTAAACAACATTACAGAACGCTCTCTATCAGTGTTCACGACAACCGAGGCCTTTGCATGGACATGCAAATCATAGTAGTCTAGGGGCAGATACTTGCTTAGATACCCTTGCCTGCCCTCAAATGCTCCCGCCAGCAGTCGAAGCTTGCCCCAGTCAAACTCCACTTCCTCAATTTCTGAGTTCTTGATGCTCCGATAAGCAGGCGAAACCATTTTGTCCTTGGATGGGAGATTAAGCCAGAGTTGCACACCCAGCATCCTTTCTGACGCGGGCAACCTTTCTTCATGCATAATGCCAGAACCCGCTGTCATCCACTGAACTTCGCCATTGCCTATCGTATCCTCATTGCCAAGACTATCCTTATGGGTCATAAATCCCCGATATACGTAGCTAATCGTTTCGATACCGCGATGTGGATGCAGGGGGAAGCCCGCAGTGTAGTCATCTGGATTAATACTATCAAAAGAGTCAAGCATCAAAATCGGATCGTATTCCTGTACCGTTTGATTGCCCAATACTCTAACTAGACTCACTCCGGCTCCATCCTTAGCTCTATATCCTTTAGTCTGCTGACTGATTTTTCTTTCCATGCTCTTCAGCCTCCTCTCAACTAATTCTTGCTACACGCACACAATGAGCAAGGCCGCTCTAAATAAGGACGCTATTCCCATAGATAGGTGGTCATGGTCACTGAGCCAAGCTCGCAAGCCTTATTGTACACGTTGACCTTGCTGTCATCATCCACCGCTCCGAGCACATACAGTAGTAGGTAGAAATGGTCAGGCGTTGGCACTGCCAGCTTGGCGCTACTGCCACCCCCATCAAAGTTTATAACATTGGCACGATTATGCTTCATGATGTTATCGTAAATATAATCGTCAAATTCGTATGCCCAATCAAATCCTTGCTCTGCTTTATTCCAATCTAGCAATCGTAAATTGTGCACGATATTGCCAGTGCCAAATATCAGAACACCACTTTCTCTTAAGGCTCGTAACTCCTTGCCGATTTGATAATGCTCTTGTGGAGACGCCTGCGAATCTATACTGATTTGAAAAACAGGCATATCTTTCTCTGGGTACATGCGCACTAAAACTGACCAAGTCCCATGGTCAATACCCCATGAGCTGTCATACTCTGTTTCGCGCGAAATCAATTCCTTAGCGGCTCTAGCCATACCGCTGCCACCCTCAGGGCTATACGTTACTTGATACAGCTCCGGCGGAAAACCGTTCATATCGTAGATTGTCTTGGGGTTATCCTGATTCATAATTTTGGTCCCTTTTGTATACCAGTGCGCTGAAACAGAAAGTATCGCCTCTGGTCTGGCAATCCTTTAAGCTAACATTCTCCAGGTTCTAGTGTGCTGGTTGTCTAGAAGAGCATTCATCGGGGACCCATGTCCGACAAAGAGAACCGGCATCTTAGACATCTGCTTTCACCTTCCCTTTTTGCTTGGTGGACAGAGAAGCAAAAGTCATCAGGGGTCAACACGTCCCCCTAGCAAAAAAGGAGGGACACCTAAAAATGTCCACTCCTTTTGCTTTACTTAGCGTGTTGCTTTTTCTTTCGGCTTACTTAAACTCTTTGGATGCTGCATTCATTGAAGATGAGCGGAAGGTGATTTTCTTGATCGGCATCTTGTCTTTCAGAAGTTCGTAGAAAAGCTCGATAAGGTTCTCGCAAGTAGAAACCTTCTTAGTTACTACTATCCTGTATTCTGGATATGACCAGGCTAGCGGGTGATCGATCTTTTTCAACGGGATACAGTTTTCGGGGTCATTATGAATGCCCTCTTTTTTGTACACAGCGAGCACCGCTTCAAGGAGAGGGTCGCCCTCTTGGAACAATGTGGCGTGGTGGAAATGGTCACAGACTTCCCAGGCTTTTTTGACTGCGTCTTTGCAGGAGTGGGCGAACCCTGTTACCGGATCAACAGTGTCTTCAAGCTCAATGGTCAAAAGGCCGGAATGCCCATGAAGATGCTTCGCTTCTCTTGGCCAGTCCATAAACCTATGCGCGTACTGAAAATCGAGGTTCGCGATTGAAGTGTACTTGTCGTTTGGCAAGATACTTTCCTCCTTTAATTGGTTTTACTTATATTTGAAAGGCATCGCGGACAGATACCTTTGAAATATACATTTTTGTCATCGATTTTGAAGCTAGCCAAATCTTCGCTCACTAGCATGTCAACATTGATGCGGAAGTTATATATCGTCTCACAGGCTTCACATTTAAAGTGCCCATGGTCTTCAACTATAATGTCGTACCTGACTTCATTATCATTAATCGAAAGCACCCTTACTAATCCTGCTCCGGCTAAAGTTCGCAAGGAACTATAAACAGTAGATCTAGAAAGCGTTGGTATAACTTTTTTAAGCTCTCTATAAATCTGGTCAGCAGTTGGGTGGCATTGATTTTGATGAAGATGCTCTAGTATCTTCACACGCTGGTGGGAAAGATTTATCCCTTGTCGGCTGATCTCTTTCTTTAATTCTTCAAATGATGGCTTCAATACATTCACCACCTGCATCTTACAGCCTTATAAATGTATCTTGCATATTAAGTTGTATCGGTTACGATTTCAGTATATACAAACAAAATAAAAACCGCAATAGATTCCATAAGATTTGTCGTCGCATGTGTCCTACCTCTTGATGTACTCACACCGCGGGCAACTCGAGCAACCCCAAAACTCGCCGTACCTGCTACTGCGCTTAACGAGTTTAGAATTGTATCCTTTCGCGGCACACTGTGGGCATTGCCCAGGCGCGACGTCTAATTGCAAACTGGCAAGGGAGTTTCGTGAAATTGGCGGAGTAGACCTGGGATTAGGCTTGTTTTCCTCTGCGGCGGGCTCCAAGTTACGGGTTACTTCTGCTGCCAGCTCGGCGCCTTCGAAACGTCGCATTTGCTCGCCGGTGTCGCGGTGGCTAAGTACATTCAGGCTGCCTTCCCAAACTATGCGGTCATCGATAATGGCAATCTTCTGGTGCATTCCCTTTCTCTCGATAACCTGAACACCAAGGTGCTTAAGCTTTTCAATGACAATCTTGGCCTGCTCAGCTAAATTTGTGCCCTGTTCTAGAGGTGGCTGGCAATGAACCCGAACCTCCACTTTACGGCTCAAGAATGCCTGGAACAGGTCAGTCAACCTGCTCACCCGGGTGACTCCAGTAAAGGGACTATATAGGGTCACTGAACTTGAGGCAGCCTTTAGGTCATGCAAGAATGCTGGCCAGAAGTCTTTATCGTTATGCTGTCGTCCTGACATGGCTAGGAGGGTCACCCCAAGCAAGTCCTCCGAGTACTGCACAAAATCGTGCGCTGCATATTCGTCTAAAAGGCCGTCGGGACCAATAGTTGTTCCAGTTTTTTCGAAGTAACTGATCACCATATTAAACTGTACCCTATAGATCGGACAGCAATCGATTTTCAAAACCCTTTCATTACAAGAGAGTTGCGGTGAACCCCACAAACTAGACACCTTAGAACTCGTTTTCGCTCTGTTTTTTTGCAGTATTTCGCGCGCAAGTCTTATACGGCAAGAAAGCACGCTAAGGCACGGAGAACGTGTCGTCTGAGCCCGTTTGCCGCAATAGCAGGCGGCGGCCCTTGACAAGTGGGCTGTTTGATACATGATCGAGGGGCGTAGGCGAGAAGCATGTGGGATCAATTGCTCGCGGACTGGTAATACGCCTCCGGGGTCAGGTATCCGTTCGACTGATGGATCCGCTGTCGGTTGTAGAAAGTCTTCATCTTCCCCCAAAAGGCCTCCATGGGTGCGTTATCCCAACAGTCCCCCTTGCAGGACATGCGGCAAATAAACCCGTGCGATTTGAGATATGCTTGGTAGTCGCAAGAGCAGTATTGGCTGCCTCTATCGGAGTGTGTTAGCACCCCTTTGGGCTTGGCTGAATGTTTGCGCCGCACCCTAAAAACGTAGCCAGTTCCTTGCCCCGAATACAGGCTACGGTGCGCCTAACTTTGCAGTCGAGCGACGGTAGACGCAACTATGAAGGGAATTGCTTCCTCCGGAAACGGCGAAACACAGCTGGCGTTGATTTCGCACAGCACATAGGTATCGGCCCCTAGCATGTCCTTCTGGCCCAAAAGAAAATCGCAATCCCAGATGATTGGGAGTTGGCTAGTGTCAATGCGCAGCAGTTCTTGCACAGCAGGGAGCCATTCCCGTTCGAGCTTGTACTTCAGCGACTGAAATTCAGGCTTGCTGGGCGGATGGTACAGGCGCGGCCCGGGTTGCGGCGCTGTGGAGGGCAGCGCACCTGCTGGGGCTGGGAAGAGGGCATTGACTGCTTGGTGGCCGAACCCCACTACTTGGTTGTGAACCAAGTAGCAGCGAATCATACCCTCAACTAGGCGCTCCTGATAGGCTTGGTCAATCACAAGGCCCTTGTTCACAAAGTAGGGCCGACATAGGTTAAGTAGGGCTTCGAGGGACATCACTTCTTCATACGAGCCTCGGATAGCTTGGCGCACGCAGACAGGGGTATCATAACTCAGCGCTAACGAGTCGCCACGCCGCCCATCGCCAAACAGCGAATCACCCTGCAACTGCACTCTCCACACGCCTATGCCGCCGTTGCCACGGTACTGCTTCAGCACCCGGGCTTCCCCAGAAGCCAGTCGCCGGGGTAATTCTTGGTACATCTGTTCTAGCGCAAGATAAATATGCGTGTCGCACCCCCAGCCTACTTCACGCGTGCTATACAATACTTCCTTGGTACCAATCTTTAAAATGACGTCGGGATGCCCACTGACAAAGACGCCGGCAGATGCCACACGGCGCAGCATGGCATCTAACAAGGTGCGGTCACGCCCTCCCTCAAGCGGGTCGACCCAAACGAGGACGCCATCAAACTGCATGAGCTGTGGCTCGACCTCACCGCAATTATCGTCATGATAGGCGACTGGGAGCGCCACCACCCCACTGTCGACAAACCCCTGAAACAGCTTCGAAAACAGTTCACTTTCAACCGACGACTTCCTCCCGACAGTCCGGTTCTCAGCATGAAGAATGGCTACCCGCATGTGCTTGGTCTTCATTAGCTCTCCTCCTTCGCCTTGTATCAGCAGGCCCTCTCTCCGGGGATACGCAGAAATACCACGCTTACAATCACCGCATGAGTGCTCAGTGCGTCGCACCGCCTCGATGAGTACCGCTCTGGCCACGCTTTACGACAATGATTGGTCAGCCTACGCCGTCTTCCGTTAAATTGCTAACGTCAATTGAAGAGTGAGCCACCTTCACGGTTAAAACGCACAGGCCATGTAAGTCTTGCCCGCACCAGAAGCCCCGAGCACGATGATGTTGCGCCTGTCTCCGGTGTAGTTGCAGGTGGACAACCGAGTGATCAGGGCTTTGTCGAGCTTTCTGTCAACATGGTATTCAATGTCCTCAATGCAGGCGCCCGGGAAGTGCAATTCTGCTTTCTTGATCAACCTAGTCAGACG
>JAGXTJ010000022.1 GCA_018333655.1 Bacillota bacterium
CCATCTCCCCTCCCCCCTAGGGGGGAGGGGAGATGGGAGCCCATCAGCTACGTTGCTCAACAAAAAGTAAGATTATTATTTGAGTGAGCTATCACCGTTGGGTAAGATTTTTAAATGAGTGGACACGCTACCGCCACGCCGCCTTCCGTCTCAAGGTAGGCCGACATAGGGCGTGAAGTAAGATATTCGCGTTCTACAATGACGTCGGCCGCCGCAAATCCTGCTCCGATATCGCCATAGAGAATTGCCGTGTGCCGCAAAATGTTGCCCTTTTCATGGAGGAGAGGCGATTCTGGCAAGAGTGCTTGGTGCATATCAAAAACACCTGGTAAGAGTTCATAGGTGACTTCAATGAGGCGCAAGGCTTCATCTGCTAAATCTTTCGTTTCAGCTGCTAGCACTGCGACCGAGTCGCCCACAAAACGCACTTTGTCACTACAGAGTACCGGTTGATCCTGAATGACAATGCCATAGGCATTCAGCCCCACAATGTCGGTATGAGTGAGCACCGCAACAACACCGGGCAGAGCCTTAGCCTTGCTGATGTCAATACTTTTGATGAGCGCATGGGGATGAGGGCTACGCAGGATACGCCCCCATAACATACCAGGGAATGTTAGGTCGGACATGTACCGCACTTCACCCGTCACTTTAGTCAGAGCATCTTGTCGCGGAATGGGCTTGCCTACCCATGTGAAAGTCATGCCCCATCTCTCCTTCGCTCAAGCTCTAACGCGCCAAGCAGCAGACTGAATTGCTTTTATAATTTTGGTGTACCCTGTGCAACGGCAGAGATTGCCCGCAATGGCGACTCTAATTTCGGCTTCGCTAGGTGTCGGGTTGTCGGACAGTAAGGCCTTGGCCGAGAGCAACATGCCTGGTGTACAGTAACCGCACTGTACTGCTCCTTCGTCAATAAATGCTTGCTGGAGTGGGTGCAGGGAGCTACCGGTCGCGAGGCCTTCGATAGTTTCGATATTTCTGCCTTCGACTTGGCCGACAAGGACAAGGCAAGCGTTAACTGCCTTACCATCTAAGAGTACGGTACAAGCGCCGCACTCACCCTGACCGCAACCCTCTTTAGTCCCCGTGAGGTCTAGTTCTTCGCGCACGACGTCGAGGAGACGGGCACTCGGCAACGCGTTGACTTCGACAGATTGATTGTTCACGACAAAGCGCACTATCGTTTTTTGCATGAGAAACCTCCTCGTTCTACTACTTGCGCACTAAAGTAAATTCGTACTTATCCCCGCGATAATACTGACGACCAAAATTGATGGCCCGGTCTGACTCATCATAGAGTACGCCTTCCATGAAAATCATGGGGGTGAAGTCGTCAACGCCGAGCAAAAGTGCTACTTCTGGTGGCGGCAGCACGGCATTGACTCGAGAGACAAACTGCTCTGGTTTATAGGGCGTAAACTGCCTTATAAACTCGGTCAGCGATTTGCACCAGCTTCTTCCCTTTAAGAGGGATTCATGGCCGAGCAGCCACAGGGGAATAACATCATAGCAATATATGACTGGCTCACCATCCGCAAGCCGCAAACTTTCAATGATGTAGCCGTGTGCACCTTCGTCGAGGGAGAGAGCACTAGCTATTTCTGGCGCAAGTCTGCCCTCATAGATGTTTACGACCTTATCCTCCGCTCGCCAGCCTGCTTTCTCAATAGTGCTAAAGAGACTTTCTAGCTTTTCCATGCCCGCAATAACTTTGACTGGCTCTTGTTTAATAAAGGAGCCCACGCCGTGCCGTCGAAAGAGTACTCCCTCTTTTTCTAACACCGACAGCGCTTCCCGTAACGTGCCTCTGCTCACTCCAAGGTCGCCGGCTAACTCCGGTTCGGCAGGAAGTTGCCGCCCTACTAGGTAGAGCCCGGCCGCGATTCTCCGCTTCATCTCGTTGGCAATTTCTACATACAATGGCGTCCTAGCTCGGCGCATAGTACCTCCAAATTCACTTAAAACTTATCCCAGAGCAGCGCCGCAAAGCGGCGTGCTTCCCCCGCCAAGGCTTTCTCATCTACTCCCTGCAGTTGCCGGTCTCGCATCCGCACCTTGCCGCCCACTATGGTCGTGTTTACCAGGCCACCACTCACGCCAAAGAGCAGGTGCCCATAAAAATTACTGGCCGTAAGGGGCGTAGGCGGAGCATAGTCGATGATAATGACGTCAGCGAAAGCGCCAGGAGCGAGCTCGCCAAGTTGCTTGGCAAAATAATTGGCCGTAATCTGACGATTATTCTTGAAAATGAGTTGTGGCACTTCGCCCCAGGCAGCACTCGGGTCGCGCCGGTTAAACTTGTGGAGCAAGTTGGCGACCTTAACACCCTCAAACATATCTGCCGTATAAGCGTCTGTGCCCATCCCTACTCTAACTTGCGCCGCAAGCATTTCTCTCACCGGTGCGCAGCCTACAGCATTGCCCATGTTTGACTCTGGGTTATGGGCGACGTTTGTGCCTGTCGCTGCCAAAAGCTCCATTTCAGCGTCTACAATATGGACACAGTGAGCGGCCATCGTTTGCGAGCCTAGCAAGTCAAAAGAATGCAGCCGTTCGACCACGTTTTTCTGGTGGTGGGATAGGCAGTGGGTGACGTCAGCCATATCTTCGGCTACGTGTAGATGAACACCCACGCCAAGTCTAGCGCTCATGTCGGCGGCTTGGCGGAGAGTGTCGTCGCCAACGGTAAAGGAGGCATGAAGGCCGAAAGTGGCTGTAGACATCGGGTCGGCTTGTGTCTGGCAATGCACAATATAGCTTTCATTCTCGGCCAGGCCAGCTGCCGCTCTCTCTATACCATCTCTATCTGTGACTTCATAGCACAAGTTGCTGCGCACCCCAACATCCGCTGCGGCGCGGGCAATGGCGCGGAGACTGCCGCTGATGGCGTTCGGACTAGCATGGTGATCGAGTACCGTCGTGGTGCCGTTCTTAATGCAGTCTAAAAAATGGATTACGGCACTGTAGTAGACGCCGTCTAAATCCAGGGCCTGATCTAGCCTCCACCATAAGCGCGACAAAATCTCGGTAAAATTCGTGGGTGGAGCATCTTTCAAGGACATCCCCCGTGCGAAGGTGCTGTAAGTGTGCGTGTGCACATTCTGCATGCCGGGCATGATGAGGCCGCCTTCCGCATCGATAAATTCAGCCAGAGGGTATTGACGCCGCAAATCGCTCGTGCTGCCGACGGCCATGATGGTGTCGCCAACAATGTACAGGGCGCCGTCTGGCAGAAAGGTGTTAGCATCGTCTAGGGCAATTAAGATACCGTTACCGACTAATAACATGTCCTACCCTCCTTAGGAAAAACTAAGTTGCATGGTCAAACAACGTGCTACCGGGCAAGCAGCAGTGCAGAAGCCGCACCCGACACATTTTTCTTTGTCGATAACAGGTAGACGGTCAGCATTAATACTGATCGCCTGATGGCCGCCGTCCCTACATGCTAGGTAGCAGCGTCCGCACTTAACGCATTTTTCTGGCTGCAGGGTGCTAAGGGCGGTGTGCCTTCTGGGCAGTTGTGAGTGCTCGACCAAGTTTGGCAGTGCTAAGCCCACCAGTTGCTCCACGGAATCAAAGCCTTTAGCCTCGAGATAAATACTTAACCCATCTGTTAGGTCCTCGATGACACGAAAACCGTGCTGCATGACGAGAGTACATAGCTGCAGATTTCGTGCGCCAAGTAGTAAAAACTCCACAGCGTCACGCCAGTTAGAAATGCCACCCGTGGCCGTGATGGGAATATCGACTTTGCGGGCAATTTCAGCTACGCAGCGCAGTGCTACTGGTTTAATAGCCGCGCCCGATATGCCCCCGATGCAAGACTTACCGTTGACTTCCGGGTATGGAGAGTAAGTATCCAAATCGACCCCGATGATCCCTTTAACCGTATTTATAGCACAGACGCCGTCGGCACCGCTGCGCTTGACGGCGGCAGCAGCGGCCGTGATGTCGGCAATCTGCGGCGTAAGTTTAATCACTACCGGTATTCTTTTGGCCGCTTCCTTCACCCAACGCGCCGTTTTTTCGGTAAGCTCGGGGTTCTGCCCCACTGTACTGCCCATGCCTTTTTCGGGCATGCCATGCGGGCAAGAAAAGCTGCACTCAATCATGTCGGCTCCAGCGGCCTCGACACGGCGAACTAGCTGTTGCCAGTCCTCTTGTTTTTGGCCCATCATGCTGGCAACGACTATTTTATCAGGAAAGGCCTGCTTGAGTCGGCGAATGCGCCCTTCGACGACGTCGATATGGTGCTCAGAAATCAAGTCAATGTTTTGTAGGGCCACGAGGCGCTTGCCCTCGTAATCTAGACCATGCATCATGGGATAGGCGAGATTAACTACCTCTGTTTCGACAGATGTGGTTTTGAGCACTGCCCCTGCCCAGCCAGCGGTAAAAGCGCGAGCCACCATTTCCTCGTCATCTGTACAGGGCGAGGCCGCCAGCACAAAGGGGTTCGCATATTTAAGCCCGCAAAATTCGAGTGCTAGTCTTGGCATTCTTAACTCACCTCCGCTTCGACACTATCACCACGCAAGAAAATGCCCATGGCCACAGCTGCCTGTTGGCCCTCCGCGACCGCCTGTACTACCGTCGCCCCACCATTCAGCGCATCGCCCGCTAAAAATACTTTAGAATGGTTTGCTAACTCTTTGACTAAGGGGTTAGGTGTCTGCCCTATCGCCACCACGACTAAATCACAGCAAATATCGTGCTCACTGCCCGGCACCGCCTCGAGATGGCCGGTGAGACCGTCTGGCCCTGTAGGTTGCATGTAGGCTGCCCACACCGCCTGCACTTGGTTATCCCCTAGAATCGCCACCGGTGCAGTCTGCCACCTAAATTCTACGCCCGAATTGCTGGCTGCTTGGTATTCTTCCTGCCAGGCAGTCATTTCGCTCAGAGTACGCCTGTACAGAACAGTCACTAGTGCCCCTGCTCGCCTAGCCACAGCAGCCACGTCCATCGCTGTGTTGCCACCCCCGATGACGATGACGCGCTTGCCAGTGATAGGTGGCGCACTTAGGCCTTTTTTAGCTGTGGTATTGTACTCTGTGAGCATTTCCTCAGCGGAGATGACACCACTAAGTTCTGCCCCGGGTATATCCAATTCTCTACCTCGCCCTAGGCCGCAGCTGAGGAGGATGGCATCGTACTCGGCCAACAAGGCGTCGGGCGAAATTTCTTTGCCGATTGCCACGCCAAAGCGCATGTCTTGTACCAATTCTTGGATGCGAACCATGTCTTGTGCAAATACCGCATTGTCCAAGCGGTAAGGCGGAATCCCCCAAAGGGTTGTCCCTCCTGCCTCTCTTCTCGCTTCAATGACCGTAACTTCATACCCTTGGCAAGCGAGCGAGTAAGCGCCGCTTAGCCCCGCTGGCCCTGCTCCAATAACGGCCACCCTCTTGCCCTGCGCGAAGATTTCCGCCTGTTTTGGCCTGCTCTGTAGAACCGCAAACTTCTGCAAACGACCGATATTGATGGGTTCCCCTACTTGCCCCGCATTACATTCCTTGGCACAGAGCTCGGACTGCGGGCAAACATCGGCACACACTGCACCGAAGACATTGCTCTCGTAGACAACGCGTGCCGCGCCGGCATAGTTCTCTGTAACAATTTTGCGGATAAACTCAGGAATCTTCATCTCGACAGGACAACCTTTGACACAGGGCGCATCATGGCAGTACATACACCGCGAAGCTTCCATCAGTGCCTGGTGCACCGACCATGAGCCCCCGCCGGACGTGGGCAACTGAGACATCACAATTCCTCCTCGTGAAATATTGCACTTGCTACAGCATTAACCGCGTGTGTAAACCGTCTTCTGCAGTGGCAAAGAAGTTCGTCGCTCACCGTCTAAGGCGAAGTACGCCGCTGCCACGCCCGGTGCAGTAGGTATGCATGAAATCTCCCCGATGCCCTTAGCACCAAAAGCTTTTTCGTCAAGGTTTTTTTCAATCAGGATAATGCTAATTTCCGGCACATCCGTGGTTCGCCACAAGCCCAGTTTTCCTAGGGTTTTACACTTTGGGATGCACTCCTCTAAGGGAAAATCCTCCGTGAGGGCATAACCTAACCCCATGAGTATCCCCCCTTCAATCTGACCCTCTAGGAGAGTGGGATTAATCGCACGTCCCACATCGTAGGCGGCGATGACTTTCTTCACCTTACCGACTTCATCAAGCAGGACGACTTGTGTGCCAAAGCTGTAGGAGACATGCGTCACAGGGGCTTCTTTGGTGCTGCGCAAAGAATCCGTTATACCCCGATACTCGCCGCGGTATTCACGACCTTCTAGATGGTGCAGTTCTGCCTGTGTCAAATCGGCCGCCAACTTTTCCGCCGCCTGTCGCACCGCCTCACCAGTGAATAGGGTTTGCCGCGAGGCTGTAGTGGCACCAGAATCTAGCGTGCGCTCTGTATCTGCCAGGACGACTTCGATACCTTCCGGCTTTAAAGCGGTTATCGCACAAACTATCTGCAGCAACACACTCGCCAAACCCTGCCCTATGCAGGCTGCTCCTGTGAGAACTTGCACCCGCCCACTTGCCACTCGTAGCGTCGCTCTGCCGACATCGGCAAGCCCAACCCCAAGGCCGACATTTTTCATCCCGCAGGCAATGCCAGCATAAGAACTTTGCTCATACTCGTCCTTGACCGCTAGGAGTGTATCTCTGAGATGAACGTCGGCCACGACTTGCCCAGTAGCGAGCAGATCCCCCGCTACCAAGGCATTGCGATAGCGTATCTCCCACGGGCTTATACCTACTAATTCGGCTAAACGATCTAACTGACCCTCGATGGCGAAAGCAGCCTGGGGCACCCCAAACCCACGAAAGGCACCCGCTGGAGGATTATTCGTATAAACAGCTCGGCCTTGTATAGCGAGAGAGGGGATGCGATAAGGGCCAGTAGCATGCGTGCAGGCTCGCTCCAAGACTGGCGCACCTAGTGAGGCGTAAGCCCCAGTGTCCGCAACTATCTCTGCCCTTAGCGCCAGCAAATGCCCTTTTTCGTCGCACCCCAAAGACATAGTTATGGCCATGGGATGCCTCTTGGGGTGAACAAGGAGGCTTTCGGCACGCGTCAGCGTCAGCTTGACAGGCCTTTTAGTATGCCATGCTGCCAAAGCGGCATGGTGCTGCACACTCAAATCTTCTTTGCCGCCAAAAGCACCACCCACAAAATTGTTGCGAACAACGACTGAGGCGACTGGCAAACTTAAGATTGCGGCAATCTCGTGTTGGTCGTGGTGGACGCTTTGTGAGCCTGCTTGCACGACCAAGAAACCCTCATCCCAGTAGGCGAGGGCACTCTCGGGTTCTAAAAAAGCATGCTAGGTCATGGGGGTAGTGTACTGTGCCGTCACTACATGACTGCACTGTGACAAAGTCAGCTCGACATCGCCCCGCTGCAGCCGAGTCGCGCTGAGGATATTGCCCCCTACATGTAGCTCAGGGGCCCCTGCCGCTAAAGCTGCCTGGGGGGAAGAGAGCGGTGGCAGCACATCATAAACCACTTCGAGTTGCGAGAGCGCGAGAGCCGCGCTAGTTGGTGTTTCAGCAACCACAATGGCGAGAGCATCGCCAAGGTAGCGCGTCTCCTCACCAAGCCCCACAAGCACCGGCCAGTCCTTCTTGATGTAGCCATGGCTCTTCTCACCTGGTATATCTTCTGCTGTCAGTACAGCCACCACGTCCGGCAAAGCTTTAACGCTCGCTGTGCTTATGGAATGCAGCTTTATTCTTGGCCACTGCGGCCGCAGTACCGCGGCATGTAGCATGCCTGGTAAAATTACATCGTCGGTAAAAACAGCCTCACCAAGAGTTTTTGCCGCGGCATCGGGGCGTAGATAACGACTGCCGATACCGCAAACCTGGGGTTGCGGCTCTAACATTTCTTCCCCGCGCAGTAAGGCCGCGGCCCGAGCCACCGCCTCGACAATCTTAACATAGCCTGTGCATCGGCACAGATTGCCCCGCAGTGCCTGTTTAATTTCACCATCAGTCGGTGTCGGGTTGATGTCAAGCAGTGCTTTAGCGCTCATGATCATGCCGGGAGTGCAAAAGCCGCATTGAACCGCACCACTAGAGGCAAAGGCTAAGCTGTAAATCTCTTTTTCGCGTGGGTTAAGGCCGTCTACAGTGACTACCCGCTTGTTGGCCACTTGGCGCAATTTCAACTTGCAGGCCCTCTGTGCCTTCCCCTCCACGAGGACTGTGCAGGTACCGCACGCACCTTCTCCACAGCCATTTTTCACGGAGGTGAGGCGCGCGTTGGTTCGCAAATAGCAGAGCAAATTAAACCCTCCCGATAACTCCTGAGAGTCTTGACGTTCACCGTTCAAGAAAAAGTGCATGCGACACCCTCCCTTCGACAGACGCCATTCGCTTTGTGCTCTTGATGCAGTTGACTAGATGTTTAACAACTATGCGAATACGACTAGTACCATGCTTATTTATCATGGTCCGCAATTATGAATTTGCTCGATACTGCTGATCTGTTAACACTTGAGAATATTATACATGAGCGCGTAACGATGAGCAATGAAATAATTATTTTTTTCTTAATTATCTAAAATGCTGCTTTGCCCCGCAAAGCCCTTATTTTGTGGTCGTAAGCGGCGACTTTCGCATATTCTGCCTCCCAAAAATCTGGCTGCCGCATGGAATCGATATACGCCTTGCTGTAACCAAAGGGTAGCCAATCGCGCTCTTTCTGATTAAAGAGCTGCTCCTTAGCCTGCCGCTGTCGAAAATCGTAGATCATCGCCTCATCTGCGCCTAGGAAAATATCTTTGTACCACCGCTCCAGTACAGTATCATCACACTCGAGGTGGCGCCTGTCTACATCATCTAGCACGGAGTGGTAGCGATCAAGGCCATCAGTCGCAATGGTGACCACATTATCGTCAGGCCCGAGGCGCAAGTACTTGGCCATTTTTATGGCACCTAGGATGTTACACATGCCCGATACGCCAAACAAGAGTCGCATACTCCTCGCCAAGTCCGGGTCAACCCCGCGCTTGATAAGCATGGCAGTTCCGTCGCGTACAATTTTGAGCGCGCGCACGGCATCATCATCACGCACTAGCGCGACAAAGTCGGTGGTTAAGACATTGTGGATGAGGGTGCACATCTTGTCGCCAATGCCCTCGATGCGGTGCTGGCCCCTGCCCCCCGTGGCCAAGGTAGAGCATTCATACGGCTCGAGAGCCACTACTTTTGCTTCTGGAAAGATATGCTTAATCTGATCGCCCGCGGCCAAGGTGCCCGCCGAACCCGGCGCGGAGGTGAAACAGGCAATGCGCCCGTTGCCAAGACCCTTGACGGCTAGAGCAGCCGAATTACCTGTCACATGCCTATGAAATCGGTAATTGGGCAGTAGCTCAAACTGGGCCAAGGGCTTGTTCTGCGGATTCTTCTTCAGCTCGTAGGTACGCTGGAGCGTGAGGATAACGTCGCTCTCCGTTCCCGGTGTAAGGTCAAGCTCTCCCCCGTAGCCCCTAATGCGCTCGTAGCGTTCCTTGCTCATGTTATCCGGCATAATAATAATCGCCTTGTAACCCATTAGACGACAGATATAGGCAACCCCAATGCCAAAGTTGCCGGTGGAGGGGCCAAGTATGGTGTGCTCGCCAGGCAGTATCTCCCCATCAACGCAGCCTTCCATGAGTGTGGCGTAGGCGGGGCCAACCTTGTGAGAGCCAGAGGGAAAGTACGTCCCCAACATGACGACGATATTGGCGGCAACCCCCGTAAAGGCTGACGGCAGAATAATCTTCTGCACTTCTTGATTTCTGTCCTTCCACGTAATGTTAAAGAGATTTAGTGGGTCGAGTTCATTTTCTTGCTGCGCTCGCCATGCTTGTTCGTAAATCTGCGGTTCTACCAATGTGGGGTGCAACATTTCTTCATAGGTCGGACCAAAAGGGATGCGCGACTTAGACACCTGTAATTCCTCCTCTTTTTTAGTAGAAAAACTGCCCTAGCAAGATATTGTCGTAATTCAACAAATAGTCTGTCGTTCCTGCCGCTAGATCACGCTGTTAGAAAAAGAATAACCCTCCCACAAAAAACATGGGAGGGTTATTCCGGCAGAGAAATTTCGCGCCGTGCCGCTCTGCTAGATGTAAAGTTCACTTCACCACCATACTGCCGTCTACGAGGTACAAGGTAACGCCCGTCTGCTTCTTGTCGAAGCGATAATGCCGCGCACCGACTATGACCACTGAATTTTCCCAGGCCGTACCGAGATGGACCTTAGCGGGGGTAGGCACAGAAATTGAGGTCGTAACGCCTGATTCAGAACCTAACTCGCGCACTACAACGTCGGTACCGGCTTTAATTTCGCCGCCACGCACCACGCCCTGCACTACTATTTTGCCCCCTGCCTGCAACCATGAGTTGTAGCATCCACCATTGATAATGGAGATATCGCCTGTACTGACAAGGGTCGAGTTGATTACATTGCGCGCCGTAATATGGGCATTCTGGGCCGAGATCTCTTCTAGGCGAGTCTGCAAGGTGCTAATGGCCCCCGCGAGCTCACTAAGATGAGCCTCTGTCTTGCCAGCGCCGTTGCTGTCTTCTAGGAATGTGGCGAGAGTAGTCAGCACGTCTGCGCCAAAAAGGTTGGTGAGGCGACGGTCGAGTTTGCGCAATTCGCGCGAGAGCGAACGCACACGCTCCATAAAACCAATGAGCCGCTGGTCAATCAAGGTGCCGACCAAGCGACCGGCCAGAGATTGCTTATTGGCGGGGATACGCTTCTTGAGTTGCTCGATGGCGAGGTGCACGGTGCGAATGTCTTTTTCAATTTCACGCAGAATGGGTGTGAAGGTGCGCATCAACCCTGGGGGAGGTCCGGCCACGACCTGCGAAGATATAATATTACCCACCACCGCGACCGATGAACAGGCCTGCACGTGGCTGTTTTCTGCCACTCCTCGCACTTTGATGTTGCCGCCTGCCCATACTGAGAAACCCGCCGTTACATCCCCTTGTATGGTGATATCCCCCACAAAAGAGACATTGCCGGAGCGCAAATCAACGTCGCCAGAGACTAGCATATCGGGGCGGATGTCCACACGTATACTTTTTTGTCGCTGTTTAAGCACTGGCCTACCCGGAGTGGTGGCAATCAGTTGGTCGCCTTGTTCACTGACCCTTACACCATCGCCCGCCACCAACTCGATATCCAGAGGTTCTTTGGCGAAAATGGTCTCGCCGCGGACATTTTGTCCGTCACGGCCAAGGACGCGAGGAATTTTACGCACCAGGAGCTGCCCTTCTCTGGCCGCACTGTAATCAAAACGAGCGCGAAAGTCGACAACGGATTCAGGGCGAATCTCGCGTTGCTTTCTCGCTTCTTGTTCGAACAATATTTCGACTGCCGCATCCTGCCCTTGTACCGGGGTTGCGCCACGGGCAATGATAAACTTGCCCGCCTCCTGAGCCGAGACTATAGCGGAGACAACAGTCAAGTCGACGCCCACAATGATACCTTCCCGCCGGAGAGCCGACATCAACTGATCTAGTTGCACCGGAGAATATTTCTCGACGCCTTCTAGCACTTGCAGCGTTAGCGAAGGCGAGCGGGGGGCATCGAGTAGGGTGCGGGTAACAGTCATACTTGGCGCCAGCTCTACAAACGCGGTGAGCCCGTCCTTAGCAACCTCTAGCGACCAAGTTCCTAGACGCTCTTCGTTCTCTAGCGAAAGGTCAATCACATCGCCTATCTTAACGGCAACTTCAGTTTCATAGATAATGCCGTCAACCTGTAGTCGCACCCCTTCGCAAGGGACAATAACGGGGTAGGGACCATCAGGGTCATGCGAAAGAGAGACCACGCCTCGAACGAGCTCAACGTAACACTCTCTTGCTCCGTTTTCAGGCCCTATCACGACACCCACCTCCCCTATCATAATGGCAAGACTGGCTGCGAAACCTAACATAGCGTTTTAATTCACTCTAATCAAGAGCCAAGAAACCACGCTTCTGCAACTGGTTTAGTAGTGTCTGTAAAGTTTCTTGGTCAGGAGCCTCTAAGGTATGGAGGTGCAGGCCACCGGTCAAGACCGAAAGCGGTTCCGCCTGCGAGCTCTGCATTTTTTCCAAGAATACATCGACATCGCGCTCTGACATCAGGCGCAAATTGCCGGTTATCTCGCCATAAAGAGGGTGTTCGACTGTGACGTCAAGCACCGTAACGCCATGCCTGACAATGAGGTACAACTCTTCTCGCAAGCTAGCGATGTCTGGGGTGTGCTTTGACGCTATGGTCTGGCGTACTGCCCTAGTACTCACCACTGGCGCGTGCATATATCCTTGCGGGGTCGCAATAATGTTCTCTCCCGCGGCCCGCAAAAGCGCGATGTCTGCTACGATCACTTGCCTCGTCACACCTAGCTTTTCACTCAACACAGCTCCCGTGACAACGCCGCCGCGACGGAGCAAGCTCATGACAATCTGTCGGCGCTCTTCTCCTGACATCAACTCTTACCACCAATCCTTGCGCAGTAGCGCTACTCATGATACTATGTAGCAGATAGACAGGTGTATATACACCTGTTGAAGGGAGTGTCTCCTATGAAAATGCGCGTTCAAGAACTGGTCTACGGCGCCCTACTCACCGCGCTCGCGCTTATCATCCCGCTCTATTTTCGCGGGTCCCTACAAATCGTCATTCCGCCCTTCTCAGCTACCTTGGCCAGCCATGTGCCGGTGATGCTGGCTATGTTTGTCAGCCCCTTGGTGGCAGCCCTTGTAGGGCTAGGCTCTACTTATGGTTTTCTAATTACCATGACCCCAGTAATCGCGGCGCGCGCCTCCATCCATATAATATTCGGTGTCCTGGGGGCTTTACTTTACCGTAGGGGCCTTAGCCCCTGGAAAATCATCGCCATTACCGCACCCGTTCATGCTTTAGGTGAAGCCCTAGTGGTGATACCATTTGGGTTCACCATGCAAGTTGCCTTAGTGACGGTGGGCATTGGCACGCTACTGCACCATGTCATCGATGCCGCTATCAGCATCTCTATTTTAACCGCGCTGTGGCGGGCGGGAGTGACTCTTTCTGACCCCCGCAACAAGAAACAAATCTCGCCTAAGTAACAGATAGGTCGGCGGCCGGCTCTATGCAGTCAGGCACATCATTCTGCGCTGTCAATGCCAAAAAACTCGGTAAAAGCCTCGCTACTAAGCCGCGCCGTATATCTTCCGCACACTGATGCTACCCCCCTGACTAAGCTAATTCTCCAGTTTCTCTAACCGTAGCTCTAACTCCTGCAAGCGACGCATAACACAGCGCAGCGCTTCGTTATCTGGGTCCGGCAGGTTAGCATGCTCGAGATCTACGGAAATAGGCTGTTCCGCCCTTTTTGCGCTGCGCACGACGCGTCCTGGTACTCCCACGACTGTGCTGTAGGGGGGTACCTCGTGCAAGACTACTGACCCTGCCCCGATTTTCGCATAGTCCCCCACCTTGAAGGAGCCGAGAATCTTTGCCCCCGTGCTAATAACCACGCCGTTGCCTATGGTTGGGTGTCGCTTTCCCTTCTCCTTGCCCGTGCCCCCGAGAGTCACGCCCTGGTAAATCGTCACGTTGTCCCCAATCTCTGTGGTTTCCCCAATCACAACGCCGCAACCATGATCGATAAACAACCCCTTGCCGATTTTAGCTCCGGGGTGGATTTCAATCTGCGTAAAAAACCGTGCGATTTGCGAAAGGAGACGTGCCAAAGTATAGAGCCTGTGCTTATATAGCCAGTGCGAAAACCTGTGCGACACCACAGCATGCAAACCAGGATAACAAAGCAAGACTTCCCAGACACTTTTTACAGCGGGGTCTCGATCGAAGATGGCCTTTATGTCTTCTCTGATTCTCCTCGACACCTTACATCACCTCTTCTCAGCAAGTGGACCACCTAGATATCGTACATAAGGCTAGAACCACACTGTCGTCTAAAAAATTCCTCTGCTAGGTAGGACAGGCTCGTAGCGTCTAATATGGCGTTCACACTTTCTTGCATTTTCTTCTGCACCTCATTGCGCACAAAGGCAGCAGCATCTGTGTCGCTAGTGGGCTTCATGCCGTCGACCTCAATCTGCCCCAGGTTAACGTCACAGACCCGCAAAATCTGACCTGCGCTAATCTGTTCGGCTGAGCGCGCGAGGGCGTACCCGCCCTGCGCGCCCTTCACACTCACCACGAGCCCCGCTTTGCGGAGGGCGGCGAAGACGTGTTCCAAGTAGTTCTGTGAGATACCCTGTCGCTCCGCTATGCTACTGAGCGATACCAGCGGAGTGGAGGCGAGAGCTAAGTCTAGCATGGACTGTAGTGCGTAGCGCCCTTTAGCAGAGATGTTCATGGCCTAGAGTGAACCAAAGAGAGGCGTGGAAAGATACCTCTCTCCGGTGTCAGGAAGAATGACCACAATTGTCTTCCCCTCGTTCCCTGCGCGCCTGGCGATGGCGGTGGCGACGTAAGCTGCCGCCCCCGAAGATATACCCACCACTAGCCCCTCTGTCTTGGCGAGCGTGCGCGTGGTGGCAATCGCGTCTTCGGTGCGAACGGCAACAATCTCATCGATCACCGCTCTATTAAGAATATCTGGCACAAATCCGGCACCAATGCCCTGAATTTTATGGGGACCAGGCTTCCCCCCTGAAAGTACTGGTGAATCTAAGGGCTCTACGGCGATCATTTGCACACTCGGCTTACGTGCCTTCAAGACTTCTCCTACGCCGGTAACAGTTCCACCAGTACCCACACCACAGACAACGATGTCTACAGCCCCGTCCGTATCCTGCCAGATCTCCTCAGCCGTAGTCGCCCTGTGGATAGCGGGATTAGCTAGGTTTTTGAACTGCTGCGGCATGTAGGCATGGGGAGTAGCTGCCAGTAGCTCTTCGGCCTTACGTATGGCTCCCGTCATACCCAAAGCTCCAGGTGTGAGCACAAGCTCTGCACCGAGGGCCTGCAGCAGATTTCGTCTCTCCACGCTCATAGTATCTGGCATGGTGAGAATAAGGCGATACCCCTTGGCGGCCGCCACAAAGGCCAGAGCAATCCCCGTGTTGCCACTTGTAGGCTCGATGAGTATCGTTTCTGGTGTAATGAGACCCGCGCGCTCTCCAGCTTCAATCATGGCAAAACCAATTCTATCTTTCACGCTGCCGCCGGGATTAAAGTACTCGAGCTTAGCCACTAACTTGGCCTTAAGTCCCAGGCTAGCGCTGTACTGGCAGAGCTCTAGCATAGGAGTCTTACCTATCAACTCCGTCAGGTTTCGTGCAATCTTAGCCATCAAATTACCTCCTCTTATATACAACTACTCCGCTCGGCTTAGTTGGTATACTTCAGGATACATCTCCAGAGCATGACTGTCAAGTTGCCGCAGCCTGCAGTGTTCTAGCTATGCGGCACTTGCCAATCTACTGGCTTCTGTCCGCTAGCCAGTAGAAAATCATTGGCCTGCGAAAAGTGGCGACACCCAAAGAAACCCCGATAGGCCGCCAAGGGGCTAGGGTGCGCCGCCGTCAGGACTAGATGGCGGGGGTCAGTAATAAGACGACCTTTGGCTTTAGCGTGGTTTCCCCACAGCAAAAAGACCACAGGCGACGGCTTGTCGTTAAGCAATTGCATGACTCGATCCGTAAAGGTCTCCCAACCGTGCCCCTGATGTGAGCCCGGACGATGAGCCCTCACGGTAAGTGTTGTATTTAACAAAAGCACGCCCTGTCGCGCCCAAGGCACGAGACAGCCATGGTCCGGAGTCACAACTCCCACATCAGCTGCTAACTCCTTGTATATATTTTGCAGCGTGGGTGGCGCAGCAACACCTACCGGCACAGAAAAAGCGAGCCCATGAGCCTGCCCTAGACGATGATAGGGATCCTGCCCCAAAATGACCACCTTTACGCCTGAGAAGCTAGTTAGCCTAAGTGCGGCGAAAGTCTCTGCCTCACAGGGGAAGATGGTCTCGCTCTTATATTCACGCTCAAGAAAATTTTGCAGTTTAAGATAGTAGCCCTTGTAGAATTCTGCCCGCAAAACATCATCCCAGTCATTGCCGAACACATCCACACCCCCAGTGCAGCAATTGATACAGGAAGCAAGAAACAGGAAGCAAGAAAATAGATGCAAGAAGATAGAAGCCGGAAGCAAAATGCAAGAGAGAAGAAGGAACGGTTGCTGAATCGCTAGGGACGGTTCTTTGAATCACCAGGAACCGTCCCTAGCGATTCGGTCTTGTTCGCCAAAAGCCCCTAGCGTTAGCTAGGGGCTTTTGTAAAGATTAGTCCGGCGGCGACCTACTCTCCCGGGGACTTGCGTCCCAAGTACCATCAGCGCTGGAGGGCTTAACTGCCGTGTTCGGGATGGGAACGGGTGTGACCCCTCCGCCATAACCACCGGAAAATTGAGATGCGTGATGCACCTTCAAAACTAAACAGTGGAGACATTCATCGAAATTTACATACTGCGCTGCTTGATGCATAATCAAGCCCTCGACCTATTAGTACCGGTCAGCTGAAAGTATTACTACTCTTACACTCCCGGCCTATCA